>CAYREN010000337.1:0-5669 GCA_964423255.1 uncultured Roseivirgaceae bacterium
TCGATAGCAAAATTATCTTCTGATGATTAGTTAGAATCATTAACTATTGTTCACATGATAAACTTTAAATGATTGGTTAAACAATGTGGGCAACCAATAAAGTTAGTTTTACTATTCACTAATATTATTATCTAAATCATTTTGATAGTTGAATATTAGTTTGTTTAGTAGTACTATTGGATGAATTAAATTCGATAACTTTTTATTATATGAAAATCGGAATCGCTGGACCTTTAAATGTTCAAGTCCTTAATCTAAAAAATCATAAACAAAATTTACCCCGCTGCCACGAATTTCCAATGTATGCCCTATTTATCAATAGCTTGATAAAAGAAGGACATACAATCACAGCTATCACAATTTCTCGTGAAATTGAAGAAACTATAATCATTGAAGATGATGGTATTAAATTAATAATAGTTCCAAGGAAACCTGGGGCTGGTAGAAGACTATTTAATTATGAAATAAAGGAAATTACAAAAGAAATTAATAATTCAGATATTGACATTATTCATGCGTTATGGTCCTATGAATTTGGATGGGCAGCAACAAATTCAAAAATACCAAATGTAATCACATTGCAAGATCATGCATATACGATATTAAAATATCAATTTGATTTTTTTAGAATGGCTCGGTATTTAATGAATATTATTGTACTAAGAAAATCTAGCTTCTTAATATCAAATTCAAAATATTTATTTGAGCTGCTAAGTAAAAAGAATAAGAATAAAGCACGAATTATATCGAATTTTTATCCTAAAGATCTTGGAAATTATTACGATACATCTTCTCCGAAGCAAAATTATATTGTAACAATTAGTAGTGGTTATGGCAAAAGAAAGAACGTACACAATAGTATTCTTGCATTTGCTATTTTAAGAAAGAAATATAAAAATTTGAAGTACAGAATTATTGGTACTCAAATGGAACCCGGGGGTGGGGCATATATTTTTGCTACTGAAAGAAATATTACAGATGGAATTGAGTTTGTTGGCTCTATTCCTTTCCCTGAAGTAATAGAACAAATAAAAAATGCAGAAGCAGTTGTACATCCATCTCTTGAAGAATCGTTTGGAATGGCTGTATTGGAGCCAATGATCATAGGGACACCAGTAATTGGAGGAGAAAACAGTGGAAATGTACCGCATTTATTGCAAAATGATAAGACTGGAATTACATGCGATGTCAATAGTCCTCAAAGTATTGCAGATGGTATAATGAAGATATTGGATAATAAAGAATTTGCATTGAAGATAAAGGAAAATGCATACAACTTTGTTACTCAAAATTTCAACGAATCGAAAATTATAAGTCAACACATTGACTATTACAAAGATATCATATTGGCAACAAGGAAAAATGTATAGATGAATTGCTATAACAAAATACCATATTAATAATCCTGTGATAGGATGATTGTATAATAAAAGAATTTTATACCATACAAAATTTATCAGTATTTGGCTGATAAATGAATAAAACGAGCAGTCTTCTGGGCTGCTCGTTTTATTTTACTCAAGTCATATCAACTGATTGTTATAAAATATTATACAATTATTTTTATTTGTGGTTATCCAAATAAGCTTTGTTTCCGCTCAAAATATTCAGTTCTATTTAATAATTAAAACAACATATTAGTTTTATCTTCTAATTATATATTATTGTCTTTGTTAATTGTTATAGATATAACTACTAAAGAGAAAATTAGGTTTTTAAATAATAAGATTTTGCTATTAAAAATGAAGCTGAAAAAACTTCAAATTATTCAAATTATTATCACTGCGGTTTTTATTGGACTATTAAGTGTGCCAATATTATTGAGTATTAAAAAAGAACCAAAGAAAAATGTATTAGCAAAGAACCAATTAAAGGAAAAAGCTATTAATTTGTTTGGGTTTTATCTTGAAGAAGTAAATGAAAATATTGGTGTTGAATTTATTCATCAAGCACCAAAGTTGGACCATAAGTTAGATCATATCTCACCGCAGATTGCCTCTGTTGGCGCTTCAGTTTCCATATGTGATTTTAATAATGATGGATGGAATGATTTTTATCTTACTACTAGTAGGTTTGGATCAAACAATAAATTATACAAAAATATGGCCGATGGTTCTTTTGAAAATGTAGCTGATGAGCTTGGTATTGGAGATATTAATATTAAGGGAACTGGAGTTTCAATGGGCTCAGTTTGGGCAGATTTTAATAATGATGGATTTGAAGATCTTTTCATTTACAAATGGGGGAAACCTGAATTATTTATAAACCGTCAGGGTAAAAGATTTGATAATGTAAGCAAAATTGCGGGCCTTGCTAATTGGGTTAATTCAAATTCCGCAATATGGATTGATTATAATAATGATGGAAATATTGATCTATTGATTGGAGGATATTATAAAAAGGAAATTAATCTTTGGAATTTGAAAAATACATTGATTATGCCAGAAAGTTTTGAATATGCAAACAACGGGGGTACAAATTATCTGTATGAAAATCAAGGGGATGGGACATTCAAGGACGTAGCGCAAGATAAAGGACTTGTCAGCACAAAGTGGACATTAGCTATGGGCGCATTAGATTGTAATAATGATGGATATCAGGATATTTTTATTGCTAATGATTATAACGTAGATGAGTTGTATCTAAACCTCAAAGGTAAGGGGTTTGATGAAATTGGAAAGGAAGCAAAAATTGGATATGCCCCAAAAAGTGGGATGAACGTTTCCATAGCAGATATAAAAAATAATGGAAAATTTAGTATTTATATTTCTAACATTACTGAAATGGGAATTCTACTTCAAGGAAATAATCTATGGGAGCAAGTTGAGTCCACCAGCAGTATTGAATTTGACAATAATGCGGGAGTATTTGGAGTAGAGATTGGGGGATGGAGTTACGGGTCTCAATTTGGTGATTTAAATAATGATGGATTTCAGGATCTTTATTTGGCCAATGGATTTGTTTCGGCGAAAAAAAATAACTCTTATTGGTATGATTATTCTAAGATAACCGGTGGTCACAAGTCCATTATATCTGATGCATCAAATTGGCCTGCAATGGAGGGAAGAAGTCAATCAGGATATCAATTCAATAAAGTATGGATAAATAGTAAAGATGGTGTTTTTGCTGATGTGACAGAATATGTAACAGATATCCCTTCATATGATAGTAGGGCAGTGGCTATGGTTGATTTATGGAATAGGGGAGTACTTGATGTAATTGTAGCCAATCAAAATGGCAGAGTTTCTATCCTTAAAAATGAATTATCCAATGGTAATAACTGGATTGCAATCAAGTTGGAAGGGAACATAAGTAATAAAAGTGCAATTGGAGCTAAAATAACATTGGTATGGGATAACCAATCTCAGTCTCAATTAGTATCCGGTGGTATAGGTTTTAGCTCGCAAAATCAACGAAGAAAACATTTTGGATTAGGTAAAAGTACTAAAATTGATAATATAATAATTGATTGGCCTTCAGGTGTTAAACAATTTATTGACTCCTTAAAAATAAACAATATTCATACCATAAAGGAACCAACTGAACTTAATTAACCCCATATATAAATCCGTGAAAATGTCAATATTCAGTCATTTGGGAAATTTTCTGTCAAAATATATGGCACAAATTTTTATATCCTTGATCCTATTGGGAGGGCACCTTTCCTTTGGAATATTGGAAGGATATGAAACAGTATTGATAACAATCGGAACTAGTATTGTTGTGGATTTGATTGTAGGCCGACTTATTTATGGCAAATGGAAAAATATAGCCAGTGCATATATTTCAGGTATAAGTGTAAGTATATTGATACGCTCGACATTTTATTGGCCTTACGCTCTTACAGCTGCAATAAGTATTTTATCTAAATATGTTATAAGGTATCATGGCAGACATATCTGGAATCCTTCAAATTTTGGTATATCATGGATGTTGCTTTTTGCACCTCTTTTTGTTGCTGGATTAAGTGTACAATGGGGAAACGATCTCTTCCCAATGCTTGTGATATGGGTTTTAGGTATGGTAATAGTTTATAAAGCAAAAAAGTTTCATGTCACTATTACTTATGTGATCAGTTTTATGGGATTTGCTTACATTAGAAGTATAATAACCCAAGACCCATTTCTTGCTGAAGTTGCTCCTCTCACCGGACCAATGTATCAGTTATTTATATTTTTTATGATTACGGATCCTCCGACAAATGTAAGAAGCAAAAAAGGGCAAATTTTGGTTGTTTTTATTGTAGCTCTTGTGGAGTTTATATTGCGATTAAATCAATTTGTCTATTCGCCATTTTATGCCTTGGCATTGGTAGGTCCTTTGGCGAAATATATTGATTTGAGGCTGGCAAATAGAGCATTATTGATAAATCATCAAAGCAATAAAGTAACGTAAAAGTAGTTTTCGATTTTTTATTTCTATTTATAATCCAATAAATAATAGAGTTACTTCCGGTCACAATTGCCAGCAAAATCATATTAATTATTGATATTATGATGCCGAAGCATTTGCTTTAGCACATAATGATTCATTTAATTAATAGATATTTTGATTATCAGATTAACTATAGTAGTAACCCTAAACCTTTTTATGTCATTTACTTTTGCTGAATCAGCAAGAGAATATTTTAAATATGCCAAATTCAGTTATGATTCAAAAGAATATGAAAAGGCATTAGGGTTTATTAACAGTGCACTTGAGGTAGATCCGATCTATACAAATGGATTTTTATTAAGAGCAGAAATAAATTACGGATTGCATAAATTTGAAAAAGTTGTTGAAGATGTTAACGCTGCATTTCAACTTGATGCTGGTAAAATAAATACAATGCCAGAATTCTATTTACTTCGAGGTAATGCATATATTAAATTAAGCGAATTTAATAAAGCTATTATAGACCTTGATAGATGTTTGAAAATAAATCCTACCAATGCAAAAGCTTTATTTCTAAAAGGAATAGTAAATTTTGAAAATTCTAAATTTTTTAAAGCCTTGGAGAATTTTGATGAAGCAATAAAATTGGATGCCGATGAAAGCGAATACTATTTTAAAAGAGCTGAATTAAAAAAAATATTTTTCAAACCCATACCTGGAACGCAGGAATATGAAAGAATAATATCAGATTTAAATATATCGATAGCCCTCAATCCAAAAAAATATCAATACTATAAGTTGAAATGTGAATTGTTAAAACAAGATCCGTATTATAAAATGGAAGATCTGATAAGTGAACTAAATGAAATTATTAAAAAATTTCCACATCGAGCTGAATTTTATACAGAACGTGGAGTTGCATTGGTATTAAGATTTCAATATAATTCTGCGATTAATGATTTCACCAAGGCAATCATAATTGATGAACAAAACGAATCAAACTATCGCAATAGAGGCTTATGCTATCATAATATTAATAAGTATAATAATGCAATTATTGACTATACCAGTTCAATAGAATTGTTAATTAAAAATTTTAAATCTGGGGAAAATAAGAAATCTATTAGAAACCTACTAGCGCAAACTTTTAACATGCGTGGTATGGCTAATCTACTAAATAGAAATAAGGGTCATGCCTGCGATGACTACTATAATGCAGCTAAATTGGGGTCAAAGATCGGTTTAAACAATTACCGTAAAAACTGCAACATACTCAATTGATAGCATTATTTTAA
>CAYREN010000338.1:0-5666 GCA_964423255.1 uncultured Roseivirgaceae bacterium
ATTGACCAATATAGGATTCCCGGTACCGGAAATTACCGACACTCCATCACCGCCATTGTTGGCGATAATATTAAGCATAGTGCTGTCGGTAGAACCAATAGTATTTTGGCTTGAACCTTCCAGAATAATACCGGCCCCTCCATTTCCCCGGGCTTCATTGCCGGTAACATCAGTTCCGATAAAATTGCGAAAAACTCCATTATTTCCATTGTTGAGTAATGCAATGCCTGCATTTCCAAAATTATTGATTGCTAAACCGGCTATCCTGGATCCACCGGAAGAGATGTGTAAACCATCAGCATCGCCCACCTGACTTCCATCTATTTCAATGACTGGTAATCCGGCGAAGCCCAGTTGGGAGACGCCGTTTATAAATACCGGATCGGTGATCTCCGGGAGTGCCGACTGAGGTTGTAGGGTATATGGCGCCATTCCCGGAATATCGAAAAGGATGATCGCTGGCCCTAAAGTGGCATTTGCCTGCTGTATGGCAGCGCGTAAGGTACATTCGGGCTTTCCTTCTGCATTTATATTTCCTGTATCACAAACTCCATTATCCGTATTTGCGTCCGAAGCATCGCCGGTCGAGTTGACGACAATAGGAGGCACATTAGATATAGGAATGCATTCGGAAAACTCTGATGTATCGAATGTATTATCGTTGGTTGCTGTTGCTGTAACGCATGCATTTTCGGCAATTGAAAGTCCATCAGCAAACCAGTTAGCATCACCATCTTCATTTGTCACAACAGTTAGTGAGGTAAGAAACTGTTCACCTTCGCCAAAACCGGTGTCATCGGCAACTTCGTTAGCGAAAAGCTCAACGGTAAAGGAAGTATTTGGCAAACTCTCCAGCTGCCCATTGATCGTTGATGTGGATGCTCCGGTTATTATTGGAAAATTTTGCAGTGCGTTGGCGCCGGAGTCTCCATCGCCTGAATCATTGGGAGTAACATTATTGCCTTCTAAATCGATACCGAGACCAATATTTTGAAAAATATCATTTTGCGTTATTTGATTTGAATTAGCTTGTCCGTTATTGCCAGTCCGAATAACTACTCCAGCCATTTTATTTTCGCGAATGCGATTTTTTTCTATGGTGTTATTATCCATGTTTTCAACACAAACGCCAATGCCATTACTGCGACCCTCACCTACACCAAATCCAATGATATTTCCTTCGATAATGTTTCCCCCATCAAATGGCTTTCCTTGTGTGTTAATAAAATGAATGCCATAATCCTCGTTATTTGCTATGAGATTTCCCGGCGCCAAACCGGTTTTTTGCGTAAACCCTCCAATAATATTATTGTATGCGTTTTTGATGACAACCCCAGCTGCCATCTTTATCGATGACTCAATCCTCCCAATATCCACACCGATCACATTGCCCTCTACATGGTTATCTTTGGCATTGGGCTTAGCTGCAGGATTTGTATCAACGATAGTTACTCCCTCAAAATTATCTGCGATAATATTGCCTGCCTCAGGGGTTAATCCTCCAACATAATTCCCAGATGCATCCGAAATCAGCACACCTTCCTCCTTATTCCCAAGAAATGAGGATTTTCCCTGAGCATCCGTGCCAATGAAATTGCCTGAGATTATATTACCCTGGGTGTCTGTACCTGTAAATTTATTTCCACCTATAAAGATGCCGGTTCGTGCATTTGCAGAAATAACATTGCCCTCACCATCCGCCGAACCTCCAATATTATTACCTGTGGCACCATCGAATATTACCACACCATCAGTGTTTGGTATTGCTGCGTTTCCATTTATGTTTGTACCGATGTAATTACCACTCACCTCATTGGCATCGGCAGATTCGCCGGTGATATAAATACCATACAAGCCATTGCCCGATATAATGTTACGGGATTGATCCGTAGCGTTACCAATTTTATTAAAGAAAGCATCCTGAATTTTAATTCCATTCAATAGATTGCCTGCTTTTTGCAATCCGGTAATATCAGTTCCGATTAAATTTCCATGGACCATGTTCCCGGACACATCGCCCTCGTTCTCCGCTTCTATGAGCACACCATTCTCTAAATTATCTGATATCACATTGCCGGTAACCCCAATATCTCCACCAATGAGATTACCGGAAGCATTAACAATGCGAACACCATTTAGATCATTACCAATTTTATTGATAGCCAGTCCGTTTATATCCGTTCCAATCAGGTTGCCTTGAATTAAGTTTTCGGACGAGCCGTCACTAATGAGAACGCCATTCTCAAAATTACTAGAAATCAAATTACCGGCAACTCCAATTTCTCCTCCGATTTGATTATTCTTGCTACCCACCATTCGCAAACCATTATTCTTATTCCCAATAAGATCCGTTCCATCAATGTCAGTCCCAATGAAATTGTTTTGAACTGTGGTCTTCGATCCACGGTCTAATAAAATTCCGTCTTCCTCATTCCCCGAAATAATGTTACGTGATTTTTTATTCATCCCTCCAATTTTTGTGTCTTCAACATTACCGATTTTCACACCAATATCGTTAGGCAGACTATTCTTGCCTGTGAAGTCCAGACCAATCACGTTACCCTGCACTATATTTCCTTTAGCATCGGGTCCGGAAATTGAAATGCCGAAAATACGACGAGCATCGTGATTGCCTGAAATGAGATTACCGGGGGCTGTGCCTGGCATGTTTGTTTCGCCGCCAATGAAGTTACCCGGGGAGTCAATAATATTCACTCCACCAAAACTATTGGACAATGGTTCGATACCACTTGCTTTGGTTCCAATGAAATTTCCTTTCACTTTATTTCCTACAGCAGTTTTTCCAATGATTAGAACACCATACCATTTGTTCCCTGAAAGGAGATTGCGTGCATTTTCCTCATCACCTCCTATGGTATTTCCAGAGGCATCTTCGATACAAACTCCGGTGGCATTACCAATATCCATAGATCCTGTGACGTCTGTACCAATATAATTTCCTAAAACCGTATTGTTCCTAGCATTGATTCCTTTAATTAAAATTCCACATCCCGAGGTGCCGCCATTTGTATCATTGTCTGATATTATATTCCGTGCTGCCACATTCGTACCACCAATCACATTATCTGGAACATCATCAATAAAAATGCCATTGGCTCCCATCCCGGATTTGCCGCTTCCGGTAGGATCTACGCCTATATAATTTCCTTTTATAATATTACCTCCTTTGGTATGAATATGAATCCCGTGAGCATCATCGATAAAATTGGTAATTACTAAACCACGGATTTCACTATTGCCTCCACTTATATTCAAGCCATGAGCCGCCTTTTTACCTAAATCCAATCCATCAAGAACAATAATAGGTGAGCCGTTAAATCCATCTTGTGATGTGCCGTCGATGAACACCGGCTTGGTAATTTCATTAAGGGACGAACTTTGAGGCCATATCCAATAGAAGCCTGTTTCCGAATAGTATCTGGTATCATCTTTGGGAATATCAAAGCGAATTTTATCTTTGTTTTCCGTTTGGTTTGCTTCCATTATGGCAGCCCGGAGGGTGCATTTTGGTTTGCCTTCTATCAGCGGACCATCGCATTCGCATTTCCCATCGCCCAGGTTAGTATCTATATCATCATCAGTGGAGTTTACTACAAAACCACTGTTTGCCACAACCACAGCATAGCTTCCATCCGTAAATTCGATATCGATGAGTAGTTCATCCTTACTGTTAAGTGCTGCTGAATACAGAAATTTATCATTATCCGTATTTGTGGCCCAATGATACGGTAAGGTAAATGCCTTAACGACTCTTTTGTCGTCTTCTGCCACTTCAATAGTATCTCCAGTACTCACCACGAGTTCGAGACCATCTGTATCTCCCACCCAGATTTCCTGCATGTCCTTGTTATCTTCGTCTGTTCCCCAGACGCGAAATGCAATGGTTCCATTGGGATTATATGCATAATGGAACGTATTAAAGCCGCTGATGATTTTACTATCTGGTAGTGGTTTCCCGGTTATAACTATATTTTGCAAAACTTTATTCTCATCCTCCATCCAGATTCCTTTTTTATTGCCTGATAAACCACCATAAAAAACAATTCTCCCGTCATCAAGCAGTGACCATTCTGCAAATGATATCAATGAATCCCCGGTGGTAATTCCCGGTAATTTGTCTCCATAAGAAGCGACAACCCAATCCATATTTTTTCCAACCAAAATACTTTTATCAAGCAAATTTTTAAACCCATCCTGATAACCAAGGAATGCCATTTCCCCGGAAGAATTAAAAATAGTATGAGCCCGTATAAATTTATTTTCTCCTTGCATCATCGTTTTTATAATAGTGAGATTTCCATCCGGATCAGATTTATACAGCATATAAATGTTGTCATCCTTTTCCGGATCATTTAAGAAATCAGCATCATTTCCTATCGCATAAATAGCCGCCTGACCGTCTTGATCAGGACCACCCATAAAAGCCAGTGGCGACGAAGATCCGAAAGCAGGCCGGTAAATTTGTCCGGAGGCACCTACCATAGGTTCGCCACCTCTGACGATAGGGACAAGTGCGTAGTTGCCTCCTGCGCCGGGCTCATATTTAGCAAGTAAATTATTGTTGAAACTAATTTTATCATCATCTAACAGATGGCCGGCTATCAGTACGATCCCATTATTAAATCCCTCAATACGATAACTATTTAATTCCCCGTCAGGCCCTGCAGGGTAAGGCATTAGACCCTCTAATTCGTGCAATGTCACTTTTCCACTATCCGTAGCAATAATAAATGCGTCATCAAAGTCAACTCCGTTGCTGCTGAAGTTTCCCATGAGCATAGTCTTGTCTGAACTTTGATCCGAATGTAAATCAATTGATGAAAAAAGGTCATACAGGATTTGTATATTATTGGAATTTGGGATCGGCTTACCCGAACGTACAAAAAGGGTAAGTACACCATCTTTCTCCAACCAAATACCTCTATCTTCACCACCTCCTCCGTCACCAATGCCGGATTCCAGGCTGGAGGAAAAATATACACGGCCGCTATTCGAAAGAATGCGCGAACTGAATGGTAAAAAACCTTTACTAAAAACCGCATTGTTTGTTCCAGGGGCGGGCTGCCCTGAATAAGTTATCACCCGCGTTCTCCACTGGGCATAGGTTTCCAGATTGGCGGTAAGGTATATAACTGCGAAAATAAAAAGAGAGATAGTAAACGAATTTGCTGGTAGTTTTTTCATAAGAAATCCATGGCAGAGATACAACAATCTATTCAAGATGAGCATAATATCATTTAATTCCTATTCACTCATGGAATTATAAATTACTGATATGAACCATTGTTAGCGTCTGCCTAGCCTTTAGAGTTACCACTAAAAAAGGCTATATGATCGTGTTGTTCAAAAACATAACATGTATGAAAAAATATTTCATATTAAGGACATTATTTGTATATTTTCTACCTTGTCGATTCAGAGAAGACGAGAAGTATTAAGAGATTGAGAATCCTTTAGACTGACTAAAAAAAGCGCAGGAGCACACAAGGAGATTTGTGAATATTCTTGTCTGGCGGGCAAGTAGACTTTTAATCTTTTTAGTTCAATACATTACCACTCACCTGTTGTCGACCTGGAAAAACAATGCTTTTTCTATCTGAAATAATTATCAGGCTAATAATTGTTTACTGATTCTTTACTACTTT
>CAYREN010000339.1:0-5660 GCA_964423255.1 uncultured Roseivirgaceae bacterium
TAACTAATATTCAACTATTTGTGAGGTGTAAATACTTTTCGGAGTGGACTCAGTATTAAATTTTTCGGTCAGGTCACGGATTAACACCTGATTATTTCGCGAATATTTTTTGCCGTAAACCTTCAGTTTAGCTTCTTTTCTCGGAGTCTGTTCATACGAAATATTTTTTGTTGATACGGGATGGGAATGATGATATTGGATGTAAAGCAACCAGTGTTCTATGGCCTGAACCGGGAACATGATAACACTTTTTTCGGTAAACCGGCTGGCAAGCTGGTCATAAAGTTTCGTTATTTCGTGATTAAAGTTCCCTCTATCCCGGTCGTCGTAGTCAATGCCAATGATTAATAAATCAAGATGATAATCTCTGAAGCCAAGAATGGCTGCTGAGGCAAATTTTTTTAACATCTCTTTCGAATTTGATGCTCTAAATCTAACGAAGAAATCCTCATTCAGTTCTATTTGCAAATTATGTTTTGCGGCAAACGAATTCAGAAAGGTTGTAATAAAAGTATAATGTGCTTTGTCTTCGCACAATATGCTGTAACTCAACCTGCTCATTTCGGCACTCCTCCCAGAAATCCATAAATCCAGTGCTCACCGAGTGTTTTGGTATAATTGATTTTGGGAAGATTGGTTTCCTCTGATTTTTTATCAGACGGTTCAATAATATCTTTCAAAAGGTTTCGCACGCCGGTTTCTCCGTTTTCATTATCGAAAACAAATACTGACTCGGGAAAGTCTTCAAATTCGTTGACCACTTGCGGGCTGTGAGAAGTCATAATAATTTGAATATCTTTTTTGTCAGCCAAATCAAAAATAAAACTCATCACCTCATGCAACCGCCGGGGATGTATCCCTTTTTCAGGTTCCTCAATCATCAAAAGTTTTGGTGGAGAAGGCTGATGAATAATAGCCAGTAACGCCATAAAATACAATGTTCCTTCCGAAACCTCATCCGCCATAAATCCCCTGTCATAAATATCGAATAAAACGATCTGTTTTGATATTTCCCCATTGAGCTTTATTTTTTTGAAACGGATGTCTTTTATCTCGTGTAAGCATTCCGTCAGGCCATTTCTGATGTCTGCAAATATTTCAGGCTGGTAATCGCGCATGTTGTCAAAAAAAGAAACGAGGTTGGAAGCATCGGAATTGACAAAATCATCCGTTCCCAGCGGCCAGGGCTTTTTGATTTGATTGGGGTCGGGACTGTAAATACGGATATTCTGGGCAATCTTTAAAAGATCAGTATTGATAGAGTATTCTCCACCATAATTTAAAAATAATGAAGAAGAAGTAAAAGAATAAGAGACTTTTTCCTGATTTAATTTTTTATTATTGTATTTTGCAATGAAATAATCTGAATCTACATCAAAATTAATAACCGATTGTATAAATATTTTTGGATTATGAAACCACTGAACGATAAAGTTTAACATCAAATTTTCTGACTTTTTCCAATTTCCGATACTGAAATTATCAGGTAATTCTTTTGTTGTTTCACCGGTAAATTCTCGTTTTATAACTTTTCTCTTCTCATTTAATCCCCAAAACTCAACAATATAATATTCAAAGGTTTTCTCTTTTTTTTTGCAAAAAGTAAAGGAAATCGGTTCTTTGAAAACGGAGGAATCTTTGTCACCGAAGCCGAAATAGTCGCGTCGCAGATGCTCGGGAGTAATTGGAGTGTTGTCTGATAAAACGGAATTGAAAAGATATTCCAAAGCTTTGAAAACATTGGTTTTCCCGGAATTGTTGGGGCCGATGAACAGGTTGATTTTTTGCAAATCGAACCTGACGTTTTTTAAACTTTTGAAATTCTTAATTATTAGTGTATCAATCATTTTTCAGTAGTTTGAGCAGGCAACAAAGGTAATATTATTCAGACGAATTGCCAAACCGCAATTATTTTGTGTTTTTTTCATAAGCCTGCACAATCCGTGTTACCAGTTTATGCCGGACAATATCTTTTTTGTTGAGGTAAATAAAATCAATACCTTTGATGTCTTTAAGGATGCGTTGTGCCTGCAAAAGGCCCGAGTTTTTGTTACGAGGCAGGTCGATTTGTGTCACGTCGCCTGTGATGATAAATTTGGCATTTTTCCCCATGCGGGTGAGGAACATTTTCAACTGGCTCTCGGAAGCATTTTGTGCTTCGTCGAGGATGGCAAAAGCATTGCCGAGTGTTCGTCCGCGCATGTAAGCCAGCGGTGCAATCTCGATAGTTTCGTCTTCGAGATACGAAAGTAGTTTTTGTGTGGGCAACATGTCGCGCAAAGCATCATAAAGGGGCTGAAGATAAGGATCCAGTTTCTCTTTCATGTCGCCGGGCAGAAAACCCAGACTCTCGCCAGCTTCCACTGCCGGACGCGTTAGGATAATACGTTTAACCTCTTTATTTTTCAACGCACGGATTGCCAGGGCTACAGCAGTATAAGTCTTTCCTGTACCAGCAGGGCCAATGGCAAAAATCATATCGTTTACGGTCATGCTCTCCACCATTTTTTTCTGGTTCGGCGTCTGCGCTTTGATTAATTTTCCGTGGCGGCCATAAACCAGCACATCCTCTTTTAGAGTTGCCCCGCGGGTGAGGCTGTCATCGTCATGCTCCATGATTTGATCTACTGCTTTGTCATTCATTTTTCCGAAACGATCAAAATAGACGAACAGCAAATCCATACGCCTCTCGAAAGTCCTGATTTCCGAAGGATCGCCAATGAGTTTAATTAGATCTCCGCGAACAATAATTTTCAGTTTTGGAAAAATTGCTTTGATGTGGTTCAGGTATTTATCACCGGGGCCGAAAAACTCCACCGGGTTATCCATGTCAATCCGAATAATACTTTCACTCATGAGCGGCTACTGAAAAGGTGACTTCCTGTTAAGGCTTCAAAATTATTAAAAATAGCGCGAATAGATACCTGAATTTATTTAATTTTGAAAAGTTTATTACAAAGGGTTTAATTCATAAAAACAGCATGGCTATCATTACCTTAACCAGCGATTGGGGCGATACCGACTACTATCAGGCAGCCGTCAAAGGGCGTATTTTGCAGGCGCTTCCCGATGCCGTAATAGTGGACGTCACCCACAAAATTCCGCAGTTCGACACGCGGGAGGCTGCTTATGTACTACGCCATGCCTACAAGAATTTTCCGAAGGGTACCATCCACATCATTGGTGTAAACACAGAAGAGAGTCTCGAAGAACCGCATTTGGTGGTACTTTACGACGGACATTATTTTATCGGCGCTGATAATGGTGTTTTCTCTTTGGTTTTTGAAAAAGACAAAAATCCGGAGAAAATTTACACGTTAGATATTCCTCAGGACAGTGAGAAATATACTTTTTCGGGTCGTCACCGGTTTGCTAAGGCGGCGGTGATGCTGGCCCGTGGGGATGCTATTGAAACGTTGGGAGAAACCTGTCCGGAAATTAACAAGAAGTTGGATTACGAGCCTTCTTTCAATGCTTCCGGTATTCGCGGCATGGTCATCCACATCGACCCGTATAGCAATGCCATTACCAATATTTCGCGTAAGCTGTTCAAACGGATTATCGGAAACAAAGCTTTTTCCCTCTATTTCAAAGGCTACACCTGCGAAAGTATAGGGGAGAGTTATGCAGATGCCGGTGGTGATGCCAGCGAGGTTTGTCTGTTTGGAAGTTCTGATTTATTGGAAATTGCCATGAAATATTCAACGGCATCGTCGTTGATGGGGCTTCAGGTAAACGACCCCGTGATCGTTGAGGCCCAGCCGGAAGAGTAAATAAACTATTGGTTTGCCAAAGGTTTATCAATAAGGTTTCGAAGAGAGTTTTCGCTTTTGCGGTAAAGCCAGATAAAGAAACTTCCCAAAATAATCCCCAGCACTGCGCCACCCAACACATCGCCCGGATAATGAACACCAAGATAAACGCGGCTGTATATTATCAGTAAAGCCCATGTCCACATGATCCATTTCACATAGGGACGTTTATGCCGAAAAAATCCGTTGATAAATGCCAGAACAGCAAAACTGTTGGCGGCATGTGAGGAGACAAATCCATACTTTCCACCGCAGTATTTAACCATGTGTAGCAGTCCTTGCAGCGAAGGTTCGTAACATGGGCGTAAGCGCATAAAGACATTTTTAAATGCATGTACCGAAAGCTGGTCTCCGGCGGTAATTGTCAGTGCCACAAAAACAAGTACCAAAAACCCATACCACTTTTTCTCTCGGAAAATCCAGTAAATTAATAAGGCATAAAGAGGGGACCAAAAGAATTTACCACTAAAATCGAGCATGAGTGTGTCAAAAAAAGGAGAGTGATGACCGTTGACAAACAGCAGAACGGTAGTATCTAAATGGAACAAGAAATCAAGCATAATCCCGGATTATTTTTTCTTTTTTTTCTTTTTCTTTTTTTTACCTGAATATTCCAAGGACTGTTTCATCAGCTTAAAATAATCATTATTGAAAGGGTTGCGTCTGATGAGTGTTTCAAGGTAAGTACGGGCGCGTTTTCCTTTCTTTTTGGCCAATGCTTCTTTGGCTTTTCGCAGGTAATAAGCATCGCTGCTACAAACATAACCGGGATTTTTTCCTACGAGTGAAATGACAGGATCCAGCGAGTCGGTTTTGGTACCAACCATAGTAAACTGAATAGGGACGGCAAATTTGGTATATTTATTGTCATGGCATTTATTCCATTGCCCTTTGGTTGCCTCCATAAACTTTGTAATCTGTTGATCCAAGCCAAAATGCAATGGGTTTTTTATTCTGACATTATGCAATGTTCCATCGCATTTCACCTGAAAAGTAACCAGAGTGATACCGATAATACAGTTTTTACGTGCTATGTCGGTATATTTTACTGTTTGCAAAAATACGCGTTCAAAGGAATAAAAGCCGCCTCTAAATCGGTAATCCAGCAAATCATGAATTTGTTTGTTGCGGCTTGCAACAATATTAACAGACTCCTGTGCAAAGCCGACACTGCCAAAAAGCATAAAAAGAAACATCAGGAAAAGGACCTTTTTTCGCATAGTGATCGCATTTTGAAATGAGGGGTTAAAATTACACTTTTTATTAAAAGTGTGCCCCCTGCCAATTACAAAGGCTAAATAATAATTTTTTTAACCTTTCATAAATTGCCACCCAATAGAATGGGGAAAATGTTACTCTGTGGTAAGTGCTTTCATGGCATCTTCGATACGTCCGGGAGTTTTTATTATTTTCATAAAAGTTCCCATCCCCAGTTCCGGCCAAAACAGTGCAATACGGTACTTTCCGGCCAATGAGGTTGCTTTTCTTCTCTGAAGAATAATTTCGTAAGGCATGGCGGCAATGTGGCTTTCGCCGATGGTGGGTAGAAAATCGGATTCACCGGTTTCAGGGTCGAGGAGAGCCACCCCAAAAACAGCAATTTTCCGTTTGGGAAAAATCAGCTGGTAAACCATACGTGTGTTTCCCTTTTGATTATTTAGATTTTTTTGAATAACCCCTAATCCTTCTTCAAAGGAATCAAATTCTGCCAGTTCGTCCGGGTCTTCAAAATAGGGCATCATCATTTTGTAATGATAATGCTCCAGTCGTTTTTGTTCCACCGTACCGCCAAAAGGTGTTAGTTCACCCATTTTTTCAAAGATATCGGTAACTTCTTTGGATTGGGCT
>CAYREN010000340.1:0-5652 GCA_964423255.1 uncultured Roseivirgaceae bacterium
AGCATAAATGAATATCCTGATATTATCGTGGGAATAAAAATTGGTCACTATACTGGTGAATTATGGACACCATTTGACCGGGCAATCGAAGCTGCCAAACAAACAGACAGACCGATGTTTGTTGAATGCCATCTGCCCCAATACACATTGAAAGATCAATTGGATCGCATGCGACCCGGAGATATTATTACGCATTCCTATGAGAAAATATCAGAAAGATCCAGTGTCATTGGAGAAAATGGTCTTGTGCAGCCTTTGGTTTTTCAGGCGAAAGAAAAAGGGGTGTTGTTTGATGTGGGTCATGGTGGTGCTGGATTTTGGTTTAGCGAGGCTATTCCAGCTCTCAAACAAGGATTACTACCCAATTCTTTTGGGAGCGATTTACATCGTTTTAGTATGAATTCCGGGATGAAAGATATGCTCAATATTATGTCTAAATACATGGCTATGGGAATGGAAGAAAAAGACATCTTGTTGCGGGCTACCTGGAATCCAGCAAAATCCATTAAAAGAGAAGACTTAGGAAATCTCAGTGAGGGCGCCATTGCAGATGTGGCAGTAATAAGTATTAGAGAAGGTACTTTTGGTTTTGTTGATGCAGGTAATAATAAAATTACCAGCAATAGAAAATTCGAAGCAGAGCTCACTATTCGTGCGGGCAAAATCGTCTGGGATCTAAATGGCATTTCTGCAAATCCTTTTGAATTAAAATGAACAGTCTAAAAATACTTTTACCTATTGTCCTGATATATCTAATTGGTTGTCAATCGCCTACTGGTTTACCTTCAGCAGATCCAGACAATGGCGGGATTTTCCTACCTGATGGTTTCAAGGCATTGGTAGTAGCCGATAGTATTGGCAGAGCCAGGCATCTTGCCATCAATGACAATGGAGATATTTACATTAAACTAAGTTCTTCAGATACGATTAGCGGTGGGATAGTTGCTTTAAGAGATAATAACGGTGACGGTAGGATGGATGTTAGGCAGAGATTTGGAGGTGTGCCATCGGGTAGTAGAAGTTATGGAACCACCATGACAATCCATAATGGCTACATTTATTATAGTTCTGCTCTGGTCCTTTATCGTCAAAAACTTTCACCGGAATCATTAGTCCCTACTGGTCCGCAGGAAGAAGTGTTGATCGATGATCATCCCCACGGCATGCACTGGCACATAACAAAGCCTGTTTCATTTGACAATGATGGATATATGTATGTGCCATTTGGATCGCCTTCAAATGCTTGTCAGGCTTTGAATTCAACTCCAAACGGAGCACCTGGTGGCATTGGTATTGACCCTTGTCCGGAACTCGAGTTCCATGGTGGAATATGGCGTTTTGAAGCTGATAAAATAGGATTAAGGCAACAGGATGGATATAAATTTGCCACAGGTTTAAGAAGTATTGTTGGCATGGATTGGCATCCGGTAGACAACCATTTATATGTCATGAAGCATGGCAGAGACAATTTGCATAGCCTCTTTCCCGATCGATTCAGTGCATGGCAAAATACAGTGTTACCCGCTGAAGAGCTTATCCGTGTTTCTGAAGATGCAAATTACGGATGGCCGTACTGTTATTATGATCAAATGAAAGAAAAAATGATCCTTGCTCCGGAATATGGTGGAGATGGAGACATCATTGGTAGATGTGACGAAATGGATCTTCCTGAACTTGGATTTCCTGCTCATTGGGCACCAAACGATTTACTGTTTTATCGGGGCACTCAATTTCCTGAGCGTTACAGATATGGGGCATTCATCGCTTTCCATGGCTCAACTAACAGAGCACCTTATCCTCAGGCTGGATATTTCGTGGCTTTCGTACCTTTTGCAAATGGCAGAGTTTCAGGTCAATGGGAAATATTTGCAGATGGATTTACTGGTATTGACCCAGTTGTAAATACCAGTGAAGCAGCATATCGCCCCGTTGGTCTAGCCGAAGGTCCTGACGGTTCTTTGTACATTACAGAATCAAAACGGGGAAAAGTTTGGCGCATAATATATAATCGGGATCGCAATAAATTTAATCAAAACCAATTGGTCGCCATGGAAGCCAGAAAATCAAAATCACATATCAGAACGCCTGATATCATTGAAGATAACCTACAAAAGAATCTGTCTCAGCGTGAGCAACTATATAATACTTTCTGCGGTTCGTGTCATCAAACGAATGGAAAAGGAGCACTAGGTTATTTCCCTCCTTTAGCTGCATCCAAAACTGTACTTGGAGATAAAAACAATCTAATTGGCATAGTGCTTCATGGCATGAATGGTGTCTTAGAAGTCAATGGAGAATCATACAATGGAGTGATGCCTTCCTTCAATTTTTTGGGTAATGAAGATCTATCTCTCATTCTATCCTACATCAGGCAGCATTTTGGTAATAATGCTAGTCAGGTAAGCAAGGATGATATCCAATCCGTAAGAAATGATAATCTTTGAATCCGGTGTCTCATTAAAAAATATCGCATGTGCCAGAGAAGATCATTCTCTTTCTCAAATTGATTTTTGATCTTGATGCAACTCGAACAGAGCAATCCTGTTGAACTTTGTTAACCAAGTTATTCAATTATTATTCCATGAGTTTATCCACCCAGATCGGACTTGACCATGCCATCTGTCCGTTTGTCTGAATTACTCGTACATAATACCAACTCTCATCTACCTGTTTTTCAGATGTATCCGTAAACTCAAATCGGGTTGAAT
Source organism: uncultured Roseivirgaceae bacterium (assembly GCA_964423255.1). Taxonomy (GTDB): domain Bacteria; phylum Bacteroidota; class Bacteroidia; order Cytophagales; family Cyclobacteriaceae; genus JAAUQL01. Next base: position 2,709 of record CAYREN010000340.1, read on the forward strand.
AGTTATCAGAAAATAATACAGGATGAAAAATGAAAGATTCGGCAGGAAACTCCCCGGTAAAAAATACTGCATTATTTTCTATCAACTCATTCAAGGTTTTTGCAACCTTCATTTTCGTAGGTTTTTGGAGATTCAGAGTTATTTTCGTGTCAGGGTTTCCTGATATTTGGAGTATGACAGCATTTGTTGGATTTTCCATAAAGGCTTGCTTCCTCGAAGTAAAAGTTTCTAATGTAAACCCATTGTCCGTTTTGTTTGTAATTTGATTTCTTTTCGTTTCAGAGAAGGGGCCCGATTGAAAACAAGGATAAACATCAATAAGTTTTCCATTTGAGATTTCAACATTCGCCTCCCAGTCACAAATACGTGAAAGGTTAAGATCGTTCCATGGTCCCCAACCCATTTCAATGCGCACCAGAACCGGTTGATCCCATGAAGATGCATTTACTTTTTTGTCAATTGGGAATTGCCTTTTTATGACACGATTGTTTTTCAATACTTCTATATGGTCAATCTTATCCCATCCGGAAGCATCTATAGTAATTAATCTTTTATCCGTAAAAGATATCTCTTCTCCCATTGAATGACCATTTAATCTAAAATTGAGTTTAATCCGATCTCCTGAAACAGCATATGTACGGCGGGCTTTAATAGCATTAAATATTGATTTTCTTGACAGATCTTCAGAGAGCACAGCAACAAGTCCCTGCCCATACGCTCCCGGATATCCAAGATGATCGTCCGTACTGGCAATTACACCAATCCTATGCCCTGACGCTAAGGCATCCTGAAGTGTGTTTTTAATCCAGCGACCACCCATAGAATGTCTTATATAAGGAAATGGGCCATCTGTACTCTCGGCATTTCCATGTTCAGAATAAATTTCCAAAACCGGAGAAACCTCAGTATCCAGAAAATCGAAGTTTGCGCCTCTACGTCCTTGCAGGTAACCCGGATGATGGGGGATGATGAGTATCCCATGCTCTTTGGCGTATTTTTGTAAAGATTCCACATCAGGAAAATTTTCCAATGGGAGATTATCTTCCCTGGAAAAAATGCAATAATCTCCATAGTAACTGGAGTGCCATTCAAACCCTGAAAACGTAACAAACGACCCGGGATCGTTATATTCAGCTGTTATATTCTGGACATCTTGCCATTGTTCAGCAGTTCTCTTAAATCCATTTTCCCAGTGAAGCTGTCTGTTTCCTTCCATCACTCGTATATCATGCCATTGGGCATGGGGAGTTAAAGAATAGAAATCCAAGTGGCTCCGGGCGATTTCAAATGAGCGTTGAAGAGACCCTTTGGCATATCCTACACTATTATGGTTATGTATGTCTCCGAAGTAAATATTGAAGGTTTTAGAAGAATATTCTACCTGAGGTTCTTTTACATTGCAATTCATCAAAATCAAGATGGTGGAATACAATAAAATCTTTTGTACGCTATTTATTATATTCATTTGCAATGTCATTTTTTGCCTATTCATATGTTGGGAAATAATTTTTATCTGCAATTTTATATAAAAAGAACTGGAATGATTTCAATTTAGTCGAATAATAAGGGCTCAATTGAAAATATAGGAGGGAAGTTAACTTTTAAGGAAAGATACAGCGTTCCATGACGGAAACATACTTCACATTACCTAAGGCCTCAAAAGAGATTTTTCCTTTGTTGGTAAAATGGACATTATCAACCAAATTGATCAATTAAATCAACATCGACTAACCCCGAATCACTGGACTTCCTGATCGGTTGCATTTCCAAAGCAAATGAATCCATAGAAATGATCTATCCTAAAAAATTTACGAAGGTATTTATCCCCACAGAAATTGACGGCCGGCAAGGAGAGGTTGCTTTTGAAGCAGCATACCGAAATCCTAAGTCTAAAATATTTTGGTATCTTGATGATAAATTTGTTGGAGAAACCAGACAGATTCACCAAATTGGATTATACCATTCTACAGGATCCCGTCAATTAAGCCTTGTCGATGGTCTGGGGAGAGAATTGAGTGTGGCCTTTGAGGCCATTAAAAATAGAAATTGATAGATTCCCAAAGATAAAAGCATGGCGGATTTGGTAAAGTAAACTATTAGCCATATTCTATTATTAAGTATTAATTTACTTATCAAAGTATGAGAAAAAGCAACAAAGTTATCATTTCGATTTTAATTCTTTTTGTAGGCGTCGATACATTTTCGCAGGATATTCTTCTTCCTGTTGGTCATTCTCATAATGATTATACCAGGCAAAATCCATTGTTTGATGCTTTACTATTTGGATTTACAAGCATTGAGGTTGATGTTTTTTTGCATGACAATCGAATGGTTGTTACTCATGATAACAAGAATTTAAATGAAAAGCCTACAATACAGAATTTGTATCTCGAGCCGTTGAGGTTGGTAATTGAGCAAAACGGTGGAACAGTTTTTAAGAACGACAGTACTCAGTTGGTGCTCATGGTGGATTTGAAATCCGATAAGATAGCTACATACCAGGCACTGAAAAGCTTATTTGAAAAATACAAGGACCTAATCGAATGGCATCATGGAGAACAGTTGGTTTGGGGACCGATAAAAATATTGCTCACCGGAGGCCCTCCGGTAGACTTAATCGAAAAAGAAGAGAATAGGTATTTTTACGTTGATGGGTCGATAGACCAATGGTCTAAAGATTATCCGGTAAATCTGATGCCTCGTGCAAGTGCCAACTACAAGAATTATTTTTCCTGGTATGGCAAAGGGGAAATGCCGGATCAGGAAGAGAAAAAGCTTCGAGAATTGATTACTATGGCACATGCTGCTAGCAGAAAAATTAGATTTTGGGGGTGTCCGAATAAGCTCGAGGTTTGGGAGAAATTATTGGATGAAGGAGCTGATTGGATTAATGTAGATGACCTGAAAGGGTTTAATGCATATTATCGTTCACGAATTGGGAGAT
>CAYREN010000341.1:0-5639 GCA_964423255.1 uncultured Roseivirgaceae bacterium
GTGCCAGTCCTAACTCAATAGTTGTTGGAAAACAGTTTGCCTATGTAACCAATGCCACCAATGATAATATCTCAATAATTGACTACAAAAGCCAGGAAATTGTTGGTCATATTCCTATCCTGATTGATGAGCGAATAGATAAACACAGGGGGTCATTACCATTTGGAATTACGATGAGCAAGGACGAAAAAACTTTGTACGTCGCACTGTTGGGATTCAACGCAGTGGCGGTTATTGATATCCCAAGCCGCACAACGAAAGGACTTATTCCAGCAGGTTGGGGACCTACAAGAGTAGAGTTGTCAAAGGATGAAAGGGAAATTTATATTATCAGTTGCAGAGGTATTGGTGCAGGACCAAATGGCGGGCAGGGTTTTGTTGCACCAATCCAGGGAGGCTATGTTGGAGCCATCCAATTGGCAAGTTTCCAAAAAGTACCTATGCCCTCAGCAACAGAGTTGGCCAACTACACCAAGCAAGCAATCGACAATACCTTTAGAGAAACGATAGTTGTTGATGATGGCAAAAACCCATTGCCACCATTGCCTGGATTGCGACAAAGTCAGATCAAGCATGTTGTTTATATCACCAAGGAAAACAGAACTTATGATGAGATCTTTGGGCAGTTGAAAGGAGGAGCTGGAGATAGCACTTTAGCCAGATATGGCATTAACAATACATATACCCTTCCTGAGCCAATTAGAAAGGATTTCCCCAATTTGAGGATTTCTCCAAATCACATTAAGGCCGCAAAGCAATTTGCCTATTCAGACAATTACTATTGTGATAGTGATGCCTCTGTTCATGGTCATCATTGGTTGGTAGGCGTAATTCCCAATGAGTGGGTAGAATCAAATGCTAGTACGAGTAAAACAGTCATGCCATTTTCAAAAGCACCTGGTCGTCGTTTCCCGAAAACAATTGGCAGTGTCGATCCGGAAGATTACGCTGAGATTGGGGGACTTTGGGAAGCACTCGAAAGACAAGGTGTAGATTTTTATAATTTCGGACAAGCAAATGAAAGTGGCCATGAAAGAGAAGACTGGTACGACACCAACACCGGAGCGGCCCATGGAGTAATGATACCTATGCAAAATGCGCTGTTTATTAGAACAAGTCATGACTATGCCGGCTACAATATGAACATTCCCGATCAATATAGGATGGATCAGTTTGAAAGGGAGTTTAGCGAAAAATGGATTAAAGGAGATGAAGATTTGCCTCCTTTCATTTCCATGATGATCCCTAATGATCACGGGGCAAGTGTAAGACCGGAGGATGGATATCCCTTTGCGCAATCATTTATGGTGGATAATGATCTTGCTGTGGGTAGAGTACTGCATTTTTTATCAAGAACAAAATATTGGAAAGATATGCTGGTAATTATTACCGAAGATGATCCTCAAGGTGGGGTAGATCATATTGATGCTCATCGCTCAATTCTTATGATGGCAGGACCCTACGTGAAAAAAGGATATGTCTCGCATACTCATGCTAATTTTGGTGCTATCCTCAAAACCATGTACAATATCCTGAATGTTCCCTATGTAAACCACTTTGATGTAACGGCTTCACTGCTGGATGATTTTTTCACAGATGAGCCAGATTTTACCCCTTATACTTTAGAACGTCACGATGGAAGGATTTATGATGCTGAACTTTCAATGAAAAAGTACAACAAAACTATTGACTGGCAAAAAATAGAACAAGGTCCTGAAATGGATGATGAGGATGATGCTAGAGAAAAACATAAGACAGATAATGGAGGATGATAACACTAATTTCAGTTGGCCATTTAGTTTCGTCATTCAAATATCATGTTAACCTCTGGAGATGTTTGTGCGTTTACAGGGTGCTATCAACCTCGCTAAAATGCATCAATTTATTTTAATTATCATAGTGTAATAACTATTAAATAGTATTAATTTTAATAGCTATGCTACCCGATAATCGCCAACTAGCTGCTATCATGTTTACCGACATTGTCGGTTATACCACATTGATGGGGCGTAATGAAGAAAAGGGATTAGCCCTACTTAGAAAAAACAGGGAAATACACAAACCACTTATTGAGAAATACAATGGCAAGTGGATCAAAGAGATGGGCGATGGAGTGCTCGCCAAATTTGACAGTGCCTATAATGCTACCCTTTGCGCTATCGAAATCCAGAAAAAATCCAAAAAAGAGTTCAAGGGTCAACTCCGCGTAGGACTTCATATTGGAGATATTGTTATGGAAAACGAAGATATTTTTGGAGATGGGGTAAACATCGCTTCACGGATAGAATCATTGGCTGACCCCGGTGGTATCTATCTATCTGAGGCTATAAAAAGTGCTTTGCATAACCATGCAGATATCCAGACAAAATATTTAGGGAAAGTTTCTTTAAAGAATGTTGATGAACCGATCCGAATTTATTGTGTTGTAGGAGAAGACCTTCATATACCCGGCTCGAAAAAAATAAAACAACTTCGAAGCGGAATCAAAAAAGACAATTCAATAGGTAGAAGGTTTTTCAAAAGTCCACAATTCTATGTACTCATTACTATTTTAATAGCATCTCTCTTTTCCATTCAATATTGGTATGCTTTTAAACCACCAAGGGTTATACAAGCTATCGCCGTACTTCCATTCACAAACCTTACCGGCAATAGTGAAGAGCAGTATTTTGTAGATATGATGCACGATGCAGTGATTGGAGAAATTTCTAAAATTGGTAAATTAATCGTAAAGTCGAGAACGTCAACTTTGCAATTTAGAGATACCAAATTGTCGATTCCTGAAATTGCCAGAATTTTAAATGTAGATGCTATTATCGAATCTTCAGTTTATAAAACCGGAGATAGCATATTGATGCAAGTTCAGCTGATCCAGGCCCGACCAGTAGAAGACCATATATGGGCTCAGGAATTTGAGCGTGATACCAGGTATATACTATCTCTTTATGGAGAATTGGCTAAAACCGTCGCCAATGAAATAGAGGTACGGCTCACCCCGCAAGAGGAAAATCAGCTTACACATCATGATGAAATAAATCCGGACGCTTTAAGGGCCTATGCAAAAGGACAATTTCACTGGAATAAACTTTCGAAAGAAGATCTCGATATTGCTGAAAATTACTTTAATCTGGCCAAAGAAATTGATCCGGACTATGTTCTGGCATATGTAGGGCTGGCAAGCATTGGAGTTGGCAGGGCGCAAATGGGTTTGATTCCATGGCATGAATCAGCCATAAATAGTGCAAAATATATGAGTAAGGCCTTGGAACTGGATAGCACGTTGTCAGAAGTCCATTTCATGGTTGCCGCTTTTAACACCTGGGGAATGTGGGAATTTAAATCGGCAAAAGCTGAATATATAAAAGGTATCGAATATAATCCGAATTTTGCCAAATCTCGAGTTTATTATTCTCATTTATTGTGTATTTTACGAGATTATGAAGAAGCTATTCGTCAATGTGAATATGCTCTCAGATTGGATCCTTATGACAACTTGATAAAGGGAATATTTGGGATGACGCTTAATTTCTCAAGAAAATATGAAAGAGCAATATCAATATTAAATGAAATACGTGAATTTGACCCATATAATGGAATAGCCTTATCCACGCTGCGGACATCATATCATATGATCGGAAAATATGACTTAGCAATTGACATTTGGAAAGTTTCTTATCGAAAAGACTCTGCTGCAATTAAGGTTTTAGAAGAAGGATACCAACAAGGCGGATATGAAGAGGCACTTAAAAATTTAGCAAATCTTTTAGTTGACCGTTCTCAAACTAAAATTGAATACGTCACTCCATGGAAGATAAGTACAATTTATACAAGGGCAGGTATGAAGGATGAAGCCCTCGAATGGATGGAAAAAGCATATATCGCTCACGATCCCAATATGCCTTATATTCGTACCGACCCCATTTTCGACCATCTTCATGATGATCCAAGGTTTCAACTTTTGATAAAAAAGATGAAATTTCCCGAATAAGCAATGAAGTTTGAAAAATGGGAAGCCAAGGATCAATTGGTAATTCTATGAGATTGATAATAGTTCAATCCTAATAATTCCATAGTCCTTATACGTGACTTGCCTCCAATTAAAAATAATATTAAAATTATACAGCACACACTTAATTCAGGTAAATAATTGCAGACAAAATGCTCAACTTTCATTTTTATTACTCGTCCAGATGGGACGGATAAAACCGCCATATGAAGTGATGATGATGTAATCACCCTTACAAAAATCCGAACAATGGTCGAATGGATGCTCACTTATTTTCTTGTTTTTAGAGGACTCTTCACTATCTGTAGAAACGGCCAGATATATATCGGTTGTCAGATCATCATGATTTATGTGGTCGTAAAATATGATATAGATATGCCTGGTTATCGTTTCAATAGCCATTCAAATATAACTTTGATGCCTTCCCATCATGGATACTTTATCGTAATTTACCTTACTTGCTTTTGAACATGTTTCCCCCTTATCCAAGGAGCTTAATAGATAGGCAACCATAACATTTTCACCATTGCGTTGATCGTACCATTTTTCATGAATAATTCTCAATAGCTAATATCTCTTCCGCTGACTGGCGATCCGATAACCTGACATTATCTCCATTTTTTCAAATAACTTCCAATGACGGCAGGATTTATGATGCTGAACTTTCAATGAAAAAGTACAACAAAACTATTGACTGGCAAAAAATAGAACAAGGTCCTGAAATGGATGATGAGGATGATGCTAGAGAAAAACATAAGACAGATAACGATAACGGAGAGGAATAGGGCGCTAAAAATTTTGAATTCTTTCATTAATTCCATTCTCAATAATTATTGAGGTTAACTATACTATAAGAGTAATATTTCCCATATATTTAAAATTTGGTAAATACCTCTGTATCGCTTTTATCATTAATCTCAATTCTGTTTCAGACTAATCTAATAATGGACAACACAACTCATGATTATCATATAAGTTTTTTTAGACCTACTACACCGCATACCACCGCCAATAGAAATATGGTTTTAGGGATGGTAACTACTTGGTTTATAGCAATTTTTGGATTTCAGTTTTTACTATGGGTTTTAGAAAAACCAACCCCGGAGCCTGCTTACCTCACTTTTCAAAATATTTGGGGAGCAATTGAAGGTGGAAACCCAAATAAAACAGAATTACAGGAATTTGGACAAATATCACTTTTAGTATTAGGTAAAATTGCCGTTACCCCCGATGATAAAATTGCACTTAGCAATGCGCTTAGCTGGTCAGTTTATCAACTTACTGGAGAGGCTCAGAAAGAAGAAATTGTTGATAAAGTAAAAAGAATGGAAACGCTGAAATTGGAAATTGACAATATTTCTGATGTAGAATATATTAATGCGAAGCTAGAATTATCAACAAGTTTGAGCCCAAAATTAAAGTTGTCTGTGTTGGATGTCAGATCAAAAATTTTGCCATTGGAACTAAGCTCAGCATCAATGGATAAATTGACCAAGGAAACCAATGAAACAATTCCGGGCATTATGAAAAAATATCTGGTGCATAATCAATCATTTCTTACAGACACAAAATTTTTAGGCTTTCCATTTCACTATTTCTATACAGCCATTTTTCTATTGATATTATTTGTAGG
>CAYREN010000342.1:0-5615 GCA_964423255.1 uncultured Roseivirgaceae bacterium
AATCAGGATCAGGAATTGCTTGCAAGGTAATTTCTCTTGGAACTTTGCTCACCCCGCGTTTAAGATCAATTTCTTTCCCTCCACTCTTTAGAACGAGCTCTGGTTTAGGAATTTGCTTCACTCTAAATTTCTGCGTTCCTATGAAAATCCCACTGCTATAAACAGAAAGATCAACATTAGGTGCAGTAGGGATAATAGTTACTTTTCCTCCTTTTCCTCCTTGAGATGTTCCTCCTTTTACTTTAAAACTTGGAATGTATGCAGCCCCAAGTGCTGGAACTTGTACATCCAACTTATTTCCGCAATTTCTATATAATGCTTGCACAGAGGCAGATTGAATCTGAATAACAGGTCTGGCAACAATATATGATATTTGCTCAGTAAAGGTCTGTTCTCCTATTGATATCTCAGCCGTAAAACTTCTTTTTTGCTGGCCATTTTTATCGTATTTCTCTGCTTTAGCTGTAAACTCAACAGTACCAAATCCTTCTGAATCGACAGGAATGCTTGAACCATTCAATTTCATAGTAGGATTTATTCCAGATGCAGATGCAGAAATAAACATTTTTGCTCTATATTTTGCTCCAGCTGCAACGAGCTGTGACTCGGGGAGGACCATAGGAACAATATTATCAAATGAAATATCCTTTGCCCCAACTTTTTTGCTTAAAACACTTAAAGCATCAGCTTCATAATCCAATATACGGCCTTCTAACTGGCTCATTGATGCCAGGCCTCCTGCAGTAGGAACACTTTCAAACATCAATTCTGCAAAATTTTTCTTTCTTTGATTAGGCATTTTACTCCAAAAAGGGTCTTCTTTTCCATCCAAGGCTACAGAAGAATAATCTTTCCCTGTAGCTTCAGAGAGCCATAAAGTATAAGCATTTAGCTTATTCTTAAGCGTATCGGCACGTTTTTGGCGGATCATGTATAGTGCAATCTTTTCCATATTTTTAGCTCCGACTAGTTTGCCATCTTCATCTTTCCCTCCAGAAAACTCAACAATTTCAGATTTTAACTGAGTCATATATGATATTATGCCATCGGTTTTTTCTCTCACTTCTTGAGCTTGATTCAGTACAGAAACATCATCTTCTCTATTACCTTTTTCTTCAACCATGGCGGCAATACTTTTTACAGTAACACCATTTCGTTGACCATTATTCTTTATCTGCTCTTCAAGAGTTCCATTTATCAACTCGAATCTTTCCAATACGGCCGAGTCAACGTTCAGCGCAAGCATGGCAGTCAGTACGAGGTACATCATGCCAATCATTTTTTGTCTTGGGGTTTCTTTTGCTCCAGCCATTATTTTGCTTTTTTAATAATTAATAGATTCTACTAGGCTTGACTTCCCTTCATGGCATTAATCATTCCGCCATAAATATTATTTAACTTAGAAAGATTTGTGGTGAGTTTATTTATTTCACCTTTGAAACTTTCTGCGTCTTCAGTAGCCTTTGCCATACTGTCTAACGACTGAGTCAAATTTGTATAAAACTTATTCATTGCTTTAATATGCTGGTTTGCATCTTGCAATTCCATTTCATACACGGCATTTAATGCTCCTAAATTTTTAGTAACACCTTGAACTTGCGTATGATATTCTTTAGCATCTTTTGAGGCATTGGCCATTTCGGCAGTAGCATTTTTTGATACAGTTGCCATTTCAACCATTGATCCTACGCTTTCAGTGTAAGATTGGTTCATTTTATTGATGTTGGAAGCTGCTGATTTTACAGAGCTAGAATATTCATTGGTTGCCAATACTGCGTCTCCCATTTTTCCTAGCCTTGAAGTTGTGTCAGAAAGTTGTCTCATACCCCTTCCTAAACTATCGACTAATTCAGGCCCAATTTTAGCACTTTCCAGCATAGTATCTAATTTCTTAGTTACGGACTCCTGAGGTTTACTTTTTACAACTCTGGCACCAACAGCACCTTCAAAATCTTCAGATAATTCAGGATATACCTTAGACCAATCTGGCTCAGATTTTTTTGGTTCAAATGCACTTAAAAAGAAAATTATTGCTTCAGTTGAGAGTCCAAGACCCAACATAACTTCAGCGCCTGGATAATGTAATAATTTGAACATTGCTCCTACAATTACTACGGCAGCACCTATGCCATAAACTTTTGGCATTATACTGCTAAAAAACAATTCTGAAAATCCGCCTCTTTTACTCATTTTGGTTATATTTAAGTTCTAATCTTTTATTAAAATTCTATTCCTGTCGATCTTCCTAAATACGTCATCGCGCAACGGAAACCTACAAAAGCTCTTGTGGTATCTTTGTGTTCATATGATCTGGTTCCGGTTTCAAGAAAAAACGCAATATCTTTCCATGAACCACCTCTAATTACCTTCAAAGGCTCATCATCATCATAATAAGTTGGATTTAAATCCCATACTAATGGGTATGCTGCCGGATTAAATGCATCCTCGCACCATTCTGAAACATTACCTGACATATCAAATAATCCATAATCATTAGAGAAAAATGAATAGGCAGGTGAAGTGTAAGCATAGCCATCATCATAATAATTTCCCCTACCGGGTTTGAAGTTGGCTAGCATACAGCCTTTTGCGTTTCTTATATAAGGATTGCCCCATGGGTATTTTGCCATATCTCGGCCTCCTCTGGCAGCATATTCCCATTCTGCTTCATTTGGAAGTCTAAAATTTGGCATTGGCCATTCACCAATACTTGCTCTAAAATCGTTGAGATTAGCAGTTCTCCATTCAGTGAAAAATTTTGCTGCTTCCCAATCAACTCCCACTACAGGAAAGTTATCAAATGCTGGGTGTGACCAATAATAAACTAACAAAGGGTCTCCCATATGGTGAGCAAAATCCTTTACCCAAACTGTTGTATCTGGATAAAGTTCATTCATCACAAAATCTTCTCCTAATATACTAAGGGAATCAGCAATCATCGCCTCCATGAACTGACGATACTCGTTGTTGGTGATCTCAGAATCATCCATAAAAAAGGATCCGATGGTAACTTGCTTATTAAAGTTGATTTGAGTCGCAGCAATGTCTTCATCTGCCTGACCCATGTGAAAGGTTCCTGCAGGAATAGGAACCATGCCAAAAGGAATAACCATTCCAGTCCATTCTCTTCCTGGTACTCCAACCAATTCTCCATTGTCACCACCTCCTCCGCCAAACAATCCACATGATTGATTTAGCACAGCGATTATCACTATCAAGAGTATAGGTTTGCCTAAAACAATTAATTTATTCATAACACCTTTATTAAATCAAAATTTAGGATACTTCGATTTAAATTCGAAATATCGACAATTATAATTTTAACATCCAATTGCAATTGATTTTTATAATCTTCTTATCAAAAAGCAACCTTCAATACTAATACACAAATTTATTTTCAATTTACCCTTAAGGGTAACAATTCAATTAATGTCTAAATCGAGGAGTTCGAATTATTTTCTTCCCTCCTCCAGTAACAGCAGGCATATTATAACTCATGAGAATTTCATGTGATGTTGCCTGTTTTGCTTTCTGGGCCTGGATTATATAATCCATTGAGTAACCAATCTTTAAAGACTTATCTTTTAATAAGTTAATCCCGAATATGGCGATTATTGCTTCAGATTGTCTGTATGATAACCCTCCCCAAAATTTCTCCCTATAAGTTCCCAGAACGCTAATATCGAAAGAATATGATACAAAATCAGTTTTAATCAATAATGATGGTGTAAGTATTATATCATAATTTAACTCATAACTATAACCTCCATTAATAACCATATTATTTACCAAGGCATTTTTAAGTGAATCAGAGCCAAAATCAAACTCAGACTTTAATAAATGATTCAAACTCACTCCTCCATAATACTTTTCTGCTTTATAGTATATTCCAACACCCATGTCAGGTCTGTACTGACTTTCTTTTCCATTCAATAATAAAGGGTCATCGGGGTTGACAGCACGATACTTTGTAAAATCTATTGATTGACCATAAATACCTGCCCTAACACCAATGCTCAATTTACCATTTCCAACACCAAGATGATAGGCATATGAACCCATAAATTGTATATTATTTTGAGGCCCGATATTGTCATTGACAAAATAAAATCCTGCACCACTTCTTAGCCTGAATATCGGAGTATTGAAACTCGCCAAAAATGATGTAGGCGCACCTCCCTCATCGAACGTTCCACTATACCCAAGCCATTGAGACCTATATAAGACTGAAAGATTAGTTACTCCCATGACACCCGAATATGCAGGGTTGTTATATAAATCATTAAACATGTATTGTGAAAAATGCGGGTCTTGCTGACCAAATACTGGTCTAATTACTGCAAGTAAAACTATAAGTAAAAGAATTTTTCTCCCTGATACAAACATGGTTACAACAATAGGGTTTTAAAATTATGAAAAATAACAAATTTTCACTTTTTATCACCAAATGTAATATTTGAAAAATTGTTGTAAAAAAATAGAACTAAAGCATATTTCTATTTTCTTCTATATTTCATTCGCTTGCTTTATATACACTTCTAACGCCCCTGTCATAGAAGGAGCATTTGGCATTGGGGCCTGAATGTCCAATACCAGACCAGCATCTTTTACAGCCTTAGCTGTTGTAGGTCCAAACGCTGCAATTCTGGTTTTATTCTGTTTGAAATCAGGAAAATTTATAAGGAGTGAATTTATCCCGGAAGGACTAAAAAATGCAATGATATCATAATTAACTTCTGACAGATCTGATAAGTCGCTGGCTACTGTTTTATAGATGATTGCTTCAGAAAATTCGCACCCGTTGTTTGCTAAAAAATCCGGAATATCATTTTTTCTGATATTGGAACAAGGAAATACATACTTTTCATTACCATGCTTTTTAAGAATTTCTATTAAATCCTGTGCAGTTTTAGATCCTGTAAAAATCTTCCTCTTCCTTATGACAATGTATTTTTGTAAATAATTTGCAGTTTGATCAGATATGCAAAAGTATTTCATATCAGAAGGCATTTCTATGTTCATTTCTTTGCACAAACCAAAAAAATGATCTACTGCATTTCTACTTGTAAAAATTACTGCAGTATGCTTCAAAACATCCACCTTTTGTTTTCTAAATTCTTTTACTCCGACTGGCTCAATATGAATAAAAGGATGAAAATCTACTTTTACATTATATTTTTCAGATAGTTTGTGATAGGGAGAATTTTCAACTTGTGGCTTTGGTTGTGATACCAATATACTTGTCACTTTATTATTTCTGCTATTATCAATCATTACAATTATTTCTGATTAAAACACCGAGCGGATATCTATTCTAAAAAAAAATCTAATCCAATTATAATCGGAATTATTTCCGTGGTGCAAAGGTAAGAAAATAAATACAGATTTTTCATAGATATAGTTCTTCGGAATTTCACAAATAGAATTACAAAACGGAATAGATAAAATAATACAATAATTAGTACTAAACTTTTTAATAATTCAGGTACTACATTAAAGTGATTTATTACTGTATAACTTAAAACTGCAAATATAAATGAATAGAATATCATTGCCATTCTTAAATATTCCATAAAGTAAAAATTTATCCTTTCCCCTATTCCAAATAATAGGCT
>CAYREN010000343.1:0-5601 GCA_964423255.1 uncultured Roseivirgaceae bacterium
CATTCCTGTATAATCAAAATCATACGGAATTACATAAGGTGCAGTTTCAGTGATTTTATTTATTCTCAATAATTTAAGGTTGTGCAATCGCGCCACCTGCCAATCTGTATTTCCCTCCAAAAAATTAAATATTGAAAGCATCACCATATGCTCTCTATTGGTGGATTGATCCTTGAGTCCCATACTTTTTACAATAACCCCATCTAATCTTTTAGCCATCATATACTGGTCTTCAATTACAAATCCATATCTCATGACAGTCTTCATTTTATCTTTAGAATCGATATAAGAAATCTTGAGCAATCTTACTTTGAAACTTTTATTTGTCATGATATTAAATGCTCTATAAATTAAATATTCCCTGAGAATATACTGCTCATATGTTTTTTGCATATTACAAACATTGACAAGCTTCAATTTTTTAAGTTGTTCAAATGATTCATCCTCAAACTGAGTCTTCTTAAAGTTCAATGTTATTGGTGGGAAACTGCAATTCTCCAATCGATTGTTGCCTCTTGATCTTAGCCGGATTGGGTAAGTTTTTCCCGCAACAATAATTTCTCCTTCCTGATAATCATCTTTACTTTTTGCTTTTATCAACCGCTTTAAATCAGTCTTTAAAAAAATCTCCAATGTCTCATCTGAGCTGAACAACCCAAATTCATTTGACGCAAAAGCAGATTGGGTTTTAAACACAAATGCCATATAGCAAATGAGGAAGATTATTGATAAGACATTAAATGATTTCATTTTGAATAAGGTCGATTTTTATACAATTATTTATTGAAGACAATTTACTGAACTTGCATTAATTATTTTACTAAAAAAAAAGGAATATGATTAATCATATTCCTTTGCAATAAAAAATTTGGTCCACGCTACCAGGTGGTAAGCTTTATCTTTTGTGCTGCTCTCAGTATATCGCTTTTGCTAATCTGCCCTTTAAGTATTCCATCCTTCACAACTGGAAATCTTCTGAATCGATGCTTCAAAAACTTATTAGCAGCATCGAGTACATCCGAATCAACAGAAATAGTGATCAAGTTCTTTTGCATATAATCTTTAACCAAATGCTTGCTCACTGGCTGGTTGTGATATACACTATCTATTACAACTCTAAGGCAGTCTTGTTCAGAGATAATTCCTACCAATTCTTTCCTATCATTTAACACAGGAGCACCAGATATTCGGTGATCGTTCAACATTGAAATTACGCTACCTACTTCATCATCCGGCTTAAAAGTAATAAGATTTGTCGCCATGTAATTAGTAACAGGTTCATACTTTTTTTTTGAAGCTTCCATTGTTGCAGTATCAAATTTAGGTTTAAAATTCATAAGCGTATTCTTTTTTAAGTTAGTAATCTGTTTAGCTACTTTGGGGTTACTTTAGATATAAAAACTTTTCCCCAAGTAGCTAATAATAATACAATTATGTGAGACTTGCAAGTTTTTATTTGACTATATGAAATCACTATTGCTAACTGACTTAATATTGAGATACCATTCCAGATTCAGGTTATTATTTCCTTAATTTGTATTTTAAAATTTACTGGTCAATTATCTTATTGTATGACAATATTATATTTATTCTCAGGTATGTTCTTTGGTGGAATTACTACCTGGGTAATTTTTTATTATTATTATAAAAGCAAACATCCCTTGAGCCATGATGAAGTTAAATTGCTTGACAATCAAAAAAATGAGCTGGAAGTAAATATAAAATTAGCTGAAGGAAAAATCGAAAATATACTTGAGGAATCAGCAAGTCTGAAATCCGAAATTTTAATGGCGCGAGACAAATCTGAGAAGTCTTCTAATTTACTGGCTGCAAAAACACAGGAATTAGTTAACCTCAATCAGAAACTTGAAGATCAAAAATCAGACATCGAGTCTTTACAAGAAAAATTTCAAATTCAGTTTAAAAACCTTGCAAACGAAATTCTGGAAGAGAAGACAAAGAAATTTACCGATCAAAATAAAACGAATCTTAAAGACATTCTAAATCCACTCAAAGAAAAGATAGGAGAATTTGAGAAGAAGGTTGAAGAAACCAACAAGGAAAGCATTGAAAGAAACTCTGCATTGAAAGAACAAATTTCTGGTCTTAAGGATCTCAATATTAAAATAACAAAAGAAGCAGAAAATCTGACCAAAGCTTTGAAAGGAGAGTCAAAGACTCAGGGAAATTGGGGAGAATTTATTCTGGAATCTATTCTCGAAAAATCGGGATTGGTAAAAGGAGAACAATATGAGGTTCAGGTTTCTAAAACCAATGAAGAAGGGAAACGACTCCAGCCGGATGTGATTATCAAGCTACCTGAACAAAAAAATATCATCATTGACTCTAAAGTATCACTTACCTCCTACGAACGATATATTAATAGCGAAGATGAGAGAGAAAAAGCGTTGGAATTAAAAAACCACCTAATGTCCATAAGATCACACCTTAAAGGCCTCAGCGATAAAAACTATCAAAATATTTATGAGATAGGATCGTTAGACTTTGTATTACTATTTATGCCAATAGAACCGGCATTTAGTCTTGCTGTTCAAAATGATGCCGAATTGTTCAATGATGCATATGATAAAAATATAGTGATCGTGAGCCCAACAACGCTGATTGCTACTTTGAGAACCATTTCAAGCATTTGGAGGCAAGAAAATCAAAATCGAAATGCTTTAGAAATTGCCAGACAAGGCGGCCAACTCTATGACAAATTCAAGTCATTTACAGATGATCTTATTAAAGTTGGAGAAAATCTTAAAACCACGCAAAAGTCTTACGAACTTGCGATGAATAAGCTTTCGGAAGGAAAAGACAATTTGATCAGAAAAACAGAGAGAATAAAGGAATTAGGTGCTAAGGCAACTAAAACTTTAGATCAACGTTTGCTCGATAGAGCAAAAGATTGAAGCTAAGAGAGAATATATTTCTCATAAATTGAACGAATAAAAATTAAGAAAAAAATATGATGGAATTGACTGCTGATAACAAATTTAAAAAACTAATTGTCGTAGGAGATAGACTACTGATAAAACCAAAAAAAAATCAAGATAAGACCAAGAGTGGATTATATCTACCTCCAGGCATAAAAGAGAAGGAGCAAGTCCAGACAGGATATATAATGAAAGCCGGCCCGGGATACCCCATACCCTTGCCTATGGAAGATGATGAGCCATGGAAAGATAATGATGAAAATGTAAAATATGTGCCTCTGCAAGCCAGGGAAGGAGATCTTGCGATTTTTCTACAAAAGGGCGCTTTTGAGGTCATTTATCAGGAGGAGAAATATTTTATTGTCCCACAGTCATCAATTTTAATGCTGGAGAGAGAAGAAGATATTTTTGATTGAATAGATTCGCAAAAAAACACACCAAATTAAAATTAATTCATTTTATAAAAGATAGGCTATTTTCTTTAGAGACACTAACCTTGATAATCCATGTGTTAGATATTAAGTCTTTTAATGAGTCTGCCTACTGCCAACAGGCTATAGGTCATGCCAACGACTTTGATATGACTAACTGTATCTGAAATTTTTAATTTTCTACATATTTAAATAAATGATCTGAATGTCACTATTTTATCCTTAAATGGAGAATTTACATGAATAATTGAGCTAAATTAATTCTCTATTCGTTTACGATAATTCGAATTATTTTAAATTTGCAGTTGTATTCCTGCTTGGTCAATTCTAAAGAATATTTATAAAAAATCGCAATTCCATTTTAAGTATGTTTAATTTTTTCAAAAAGAGCAACAAACCCAAACCATCAAAATCTGAAAGATATTTCAATTTGAAAATAAGAGAAGTAAAAAAGGAAACAGAAGATACCAATACACTTATTTTTGAAAAGCCTGATAAGTCCATGCATTACCAGCCTGGTCAATTCATAACCCTTATTCTACCAATAAATAAAAAAGAAGTCAGGCGTTCTTATTCACTAAGTTCCTCGCCTTATACAGACGAGTTTCCTGCAATAACAGTTAAAAGAGTATCATCGGGAGTGGTATCCAACTATTTGAATGATCACATGAAAAAAGGAGACGTTTTTAACGTTATGGAAGCTGCTGGTCATTTTGTTCCTAATCTTCAGGAAGGTCAAAATAAAGCATATATTTTATTGGCAGCAGGTAGCGGGATTACTCCATTGTTGTCAATCATCAAATCAATTTTGGAAATAGAAAAAGAAAGCACTGTTAAGTTGGTGTATCAAAATAGGAATGAAAATTCTGCAATTTTCAAGAATGACTTTGAAAAATTAAAATCTTCCTATAAAGACAGATTTTTACTTATAAATGTGTATTCGCAACCCATCGATTCGTCATCTGGATTTTGTGGCAGAATTGATGAAACAATGCTGAAAGATATTCTATTGACCAGTGCTGACAATAATTTGCCTCAGGCAGAATATTTCATTTGCGGACCTTCGGGTTTTATGCAAACAATTTTGGCCTTCCTTAAAGAATTTGGATTAGCAGATAATCATATTCATAAGGAAAGTTTTTACACAGGAGTACAAAAGCCAACTACTAATAAAATCTCTAAAAAGGACACAAAATCTTATGAAGTAAAAATCCTGTTAGATGGAAGCGAATTTAAAGTGCCTGTTACTCCTGATAAAACGATTTTGGAGGCCGCCCTGGACCTGAACATTGATATGCCATTTTCATGTCAAAGCGGACTATGTACAGCATGCAGGGGAAAATTAATTGAGGGTGAGGTAAAAATGGATGATGAAGATGGCTTGAGCGAAGAAGAAATCAAGGAGGGATATATCCTAAATTGTATGAGTAAACCTTGTGGACCTGGTGTAAAAATAGAAGTGGGATAAAAATTGCAAACGATAAAAAAGTAATAGATATGATCGATAAAATATCAGTAGAAAGAAAGAAGAGAAGTTTTGTGACCGAAGAATTTGTACCAGATACATGGAAATCCATAAAACCCTACTATAATAAATTATTGAAAACCCAACTTGACAATATAGATTCCTTTAGAAATTGGCTCAGAAATATTTCTGAATTAGAGGCAATCATTTCAGAAGATGCAGGCTGGAGATACATTCGCATGACCTGTGATACGACGAATAAGAAATATCAGGATGACTACACATATTTTGTGACAGAAATAGAACCAAAGATTGCTCCACTAAATCATCGGTTGAATGAAAAGGTGATCAATTGTCCATATAAAAATGATATTCAAGAAGATGCTTTTAAAATTCTTTTTAAGAATATCGAAAAAGATTTTAAGATTTTCAGAGAAGAGAATATTCCTTTAAAAACAGAAATACAGACCCTTTCAAAGGAGTATGGAGCTATCTCAGGTGCAATGACGGTAACTATTGATGATAAGGAATTGACCTTGCAACAAGCTGCAGCTATTCTTGAATCTACAGACCGCCCAAAACGAGAAACCGCATACCTGAATATTGCAAATAGACGGTTTCAGGATAAAAATAAATTGGACAAACTTTTTAATAAGCTTATTTCTCTAAGACATAAGGTAGCTCAAAACGCAGACTTTGAAAATTTTAGAGATTATATGTTTACAGCCATGGGCAGGTTTGACTATACACCTCAGGATTGCTTTGA
>CAYREN010000344.1:0-5591 GCA_964423255.1 uncultured Roseivirgaceae bacterium
TCATAAGCAAAGATGTTCATATTGATTACAAACAGGTACGATTTGCTGTATCGATCGATGTCTTGTAAAATCTCTCGTATTAATTCCAATCCCTTTGGCGATCTTTCCCACCACAGTTCCATGTCGTGAATTACGAACACACTACCATATGGAATGGTGTTATAAATTTCAGATTTGTTTCTGGATATGCCGGTGGCTTTGCTCAACTCACGTTCAAAGTTGCTGGCTTGAAGTGATCCTTCAACAGGTGGAAAAATGTGAAATATCTGATTAGTTTTAAATTGTTTTTTAAGGACGATCTGGCAAAGATTTGTTTTACCACAATTTCGCTCACCAGTCACAATCACTCCCCCTTTTATTCCCGCACGGTAGCGTTCAATGGCTTTGGTGAAGGCAGCCTGTTCGCGATTCATATCTACCCACAATTCTTCAGAAATATTTGACCTGCCACTAAATAAGCTTTTGTAATAATGAGGAACGGTATTCATCACCTTTGTTGCCGGAGACACATACTCAACAATATCCAGAATCCTTTCATTTCGTGATTTATATTTTTCTGTTTCAATCAATCTTTTTGCCAGTAATACACCTTCACTTTTGGTGTACCAAATCCTGGCAAGCTGTTTCATGATGGTGGTATTTATGGCCTTGAGCCGATAACCAATGATATCTCTTATTCGTCTGCTTTGGTAGTCTCGAAGCTGCACAGTAAACGCTTTGGAACTTTCAATGATTTTGTATGGTGAAAGAGGATCGAAGGCATCTTGAAGTACCTCCTCAAATTGTTCGCAAATTGAATCGTTCAAAAGATCAATTTCTTGTTTTTTTTCATCCAATAATTTGACCATATCTCGGATTATCATGTCTTGGCTATGCGTGCCCAAATCAGATTCGTTGTCGAGGTTGTCAATACCAAACCGGGTAAGGCTCATCTGATCCTTGATTTCTCTGACAATTCTTATTACCTCCTCTCGAGCTTTTCCCAGTCGATCTGTGATAGGCCCGACAAATCGAGATTCGAAAAAGTGTCTCGAAATTTTAGAAACAGGGACAACGACAGCATCAAGATTATTTTCGTTGGAATCATCTTTAAAAGGTAATGCCATTTCCTTTGGCAGGATATCCACGAGTTTCATCACATCTTGGTTGAGCAGCTCAAATTCTTTAAAAACTTTGATGCTACTATCTCCATTAAACTCAACCTTCACTTCTCTTAATAGTTCGAGTTCATGCGAATGGGAAACAATTTTGTTTTTAAGCTGATTTATATCTCTAATCAATTTCTGGTAGAAATTAACATTCATGTCAGATTTGTAGTCGTCAATAAGTTTTGATGTCCGACTCTTAAATGATGTCATCCGCACGTCTGTATTTAATTTATTATAGTACAAGATCACCTTGTCGTACCATTGTTCTGGAAAGGCAAGGACCAGCTTTCTTGCTTTTCCAACGATCTTAGAAATTCGTGTTTTATGCCTTATTAGTTGATTTACATTGACTTCTTCAAGATCGTAGCCCATTCCAACAATTTCTCTTCTGAAGGAGGAAAGAAGATTTTGAATGATGTTGTTCTGTTCTACTTTTACCTCCATTTCAATTTTTTGCACCTCGTTCAATAATTTTGTTTTTGCTTTTTCTATCTGGAGAACAGTGAGTTTTTCACTAATAAAATTCGCTCCCGATTGATTGATGAAATCATCGATGGCGTTGATTTGGTTTTTTAACTCATAGATAAACTGGTACGACCAGCTCTCGAATTGATTAAGTATTTGATGCAATACGATGATCTGTCTATTTTTTAGATAATGCTCAGAGAGGGTACGATAATGGACAAAGACAGGGATAGTTTTTTTTGAAAAAGGGTGTGTGAGCTTTTTCCAGGCTTTGTATCGTTTCAATTTTATGGAATCTCCCTTGTTTAATTTAAATCGTAATGTATTATGTTCGATTCGATAGCTGTTTGTTACTGAAGATATTTTTTGATTGATTTCATTAATATACCACTGTATACCATTTTCTGTCAAATTTTTAAGCTCAATAAATTTATTGTCCTGCTTCTTTTCAAAAAGCGATGTGATCTTAAAGTAGAATTCATTTTTTATTTTGAAATAAGCTTTATTCCGCCTGAATTGATCATTGATTTCATTGGCTTTTATAAAGTTTTGGGTAGTAGTTTCTATAGATTCTTTTATGTTTTGAATCCAATCATTTGACTCCAAAAAATGAGGCAAAAATGTTCGGTCGAAAAATTTGTCTGCAAGGGCATGCATATCCGTGTCTATCCGATTGATTTCTTCAGTAAGTAGCGGGAAAATAAACTGAGGAATCTGCACAAGCTCTATTTTTTCCTCTTTGGCGAGTGCAGTAGTTTTTTCATTCAGTTCAAGATCGTATTCTTCAAAAAGATTTGATGCATTAATTAAAAGAGTAGATCCTAAAAGAGGAAATAATTTATTCATCTCATCCATGAACAGATCCATATTTTCATATCTCCTGTTAGGTAAACCTACAATTGTCAAGTCCGTTTCAGAAGATTCCCGCTCAATAAGTTTATATGTAGAAATTTTTTCTATTGAATTATCAACCAGTTTTATTTCTACGGCGATGCGATATTGATCTATAATTCGCTCCAGAGTAGCATAAACTTTTTCTGTTAGTAGCGCATTGGAAATTGGTACAAATAGTCTTATGGTC
This sequence comes from uncultured Roseivirgaceae bacterium, assembly GCA_964423255.1. GTDB lineage: Bacteria > Bacteroidota > Bacteroidia > Cytophagales > Cyclobacteriaceae > JAAUQL01. The sequence continues at coordinate 2,695 of CAYREN010000344.1, forward strand.
ATGGCTTTCCATATATCGGCGCTCGAAAGATATCTAATGATGCTGATGGCAAAAGATAAATTGCTTCCATATCCACTCCACCAAATATCTATACTTTTATTGTTACCAAATCCCCGCTTTTCACTATAGTTTAGAAATATAGAGTTTAGTTTACTATTGTTGAAACTGGTAATCAACCTTCCAAAATCTCCCTGGCGTTTGTTGTCCTTTATCCAGCCCATCAAAATGGTGTTTGGTTTTATTCCTGAAAACCCATAAACTCTGGATATTTCATCAATACCTTCATACAAATCTTTTGTAGCATATTGAAGTGTAAAATATCTTCCGGTTTCCTTTTCTTCAGGCTGTGGAAGCTTTTCTTCGTCCTTTACTGCAGATAAGAGATCGGAATTGGTAAGTTCAAAAGCTGTGAGCATACCCAATTTCCCAGTCAGTGCTTTTCCGAGCTGAAGCAAATAAGGTCTGCTTTCTTGAGCGCCATGAAACAATAATATATTGGGTCGCCAATTTCTGTTGTGCACAGATTTTGCGCTCAAATATTCAAGGCCTGATTTTACCAATGATGCCCATACACCACTCCATGTGTCACCAGTTTGAAGTGAAAGTTCTTTTCGTTTTAAGTATAAAAATACCAATCCAAGAAGTATTGAAGCGCCGATGGTTGCGAGAATATCCAACTGAATCATTACGAGAAAACATGCCACAGCACCCAGCAAGCTCACCCAAATGGGAGTTTTGAAATCAGGTCTGAAATCTGCACTTGTCCATCGCTCAAAAGCACAACTAAGATTTAAAAAACCATAGGTAGTAATAAAAAATATAGATACTATCCTCGCGATAACGTCCAGTTCGCCAATTAATATGCCCGCTTCAGCGATGATAAAAGTAAGTAAAAGCGCGTTTCTCGGTTCATTGGTTTTACCAACGCCTCTCGAAAAGAATCTATGCATAATGCCATCTACAGCTGTTGCTTGTAAAATTCTAGGAGCTCCTAAAATACTTCCCAAAGCTGATGAAAGTGTAGCACCCCAGATTCCAGCTACAACCAGTTGTGGCACCCAGGATATTTTCAATAACACATTACTATCATTTGCCAACAAATCTCCATCTACGGTATAGGCAAAGAAAAACGCCAGGCTTATATATGCTATAAGACCTACCAATATAGCTGATATTGACCCTATGGGGATGGATTTTTTGGCATCTTTCAGATCGCCAGACATGCTCACACCTGCCTCAAATCCAGTGACTGCGGGAAAAAATATTCCGAAAAGTACTATTAAGGAAACTGTTGAAGACCCAGAATTGATCAGTGGCATTGTTGGTGTATAATCATGCTGACCAAAAAAGATGGACAGTAATGACAACACAATAGCTGCCATAATCACATACTGAGTTTTTATAGCCAGAGATGTGCTGATAAATGTAATGGTTGTAACGGCAAGCAATATCGCACTTCCAGCAATGCGAATATTATCCTTGGTTACTTCGTATCCCATATATGACAAAAAACTTTCAGAAAATCCAATGAGGTAGAGGCTTACGCTAAATGATAAACCTACAAAAAGTGCCAGGCCAAGTGTTCCGCCTATCGGCAATCCCAGGCTTCTCGAAATCATATAATACGTACCACCAGCTTTCACTTTTTTGTCAGTGGCAATGGATGAAACGCTCAATCCCGTAGACAGGGATATGATATGTGCAACAATAATAATCCCGATAGTGGCAATGAGCCCGGCCTGACCAACAATCATTGGAAGCCTTAGAAACATGATGACGCCGAGAATGGTAAGGATCGATGGGGTGAAAACACCCCCGAAGGTTCCAAATTTATTTGATTTGGCCATTAGGTTTGCATATGAGGTTTCGTTGTCAATGCACAATACTTGCACACCAAATTCTATGGAAATTTATAAAATTGATCATAGACTTCATTCAAATATCAGATATTTTATTCATTTATATTTTATCTTTTTAACTCAAATAATACAGGCGTAATTCGTAAAACCTATAAAAATTGTAAAGATTCCCATTGTCAATGGTTTGGCTTTTAAATTACTCAATCGATAATTGAGAATTATCATAGTTAATTACATGCGTTATGTTACTGTCATTTCATCTTGAGGAATAATTGTGAATCTTGGAATGATTATTGAACTTTCGATCATTCACCAATATCTAAGAAATGAATATTTTTATTAAACATTATTCAGTTGTGTTTTTGCTCATATTATTTTTAAATTCTTTCTCTAATGCTCAGGTAGTTGGGAGTGAATTTCCCCAAATGGAAACGTCAACAGCAGATGGAAAAGAAATGGAATTGCCTCAGGATACCAAAGGAAAATATACGCTTCTCGGATTGGCATTTTCCAAAAAATCAGAAGGAGATCTAAATTCATGGATGGAGCCTATATTTTGGAAGTTTATAGACAAGCCAAGTGGAAAAATGGATCAATTATTCGGCAGTCACCAATATGATGTCAACGCATATTTTGTACCCATGTTTACAGGTATCAAAACAGCGGCTACAAAAACAGCCAAAAAGAAGGCCATAAAAAAACTTGACCCCAGGTTGATTCCAAGTATATTATTTTACAAAGGAAAGCTAAAGCCATTTAAAGAATCGCTTGATTTTCAGCAAAAAGACATCCCTTATTTCTTTGTGCTGGATAAAGAAGGAAAAATCGTATTCGCCACCTCAGGGAAATATTCGGATGAAAAAATGAGCCAGATTGAGGAAATCGTTGGAGAGTAATATATCCTATGGATATTTTAATAAATATGATTTATAGAAATAATTAAGCATAATTAAACCCATACAGTTTTTCAACCGTAATTAATGATATTGACTATTGTTAAGATTTAATTGTTCTCAACCGCATATGTAGATGTTGAAA
>CAYREN010000345.1:0-5560 GCA_964423255.1 uncultured Roseivirgaceae bacterium
GCAACAATACTTGGTTCGTCAGACGGCCCAAGTATTACAGTTGACTTTGGATTGAATAGTGGAGACATTACAGTTATTGAGACCAATAATGGGTGCTCAGGTGATCTGGTTAGCTTAACCATTAATTTACAAAGCTGTCCATTTACTGCAGATTTTATTACTGATGTTGATGAGTTGTGTGTTGGAGGTTCTGTACAATTTACCGATGCATCCTCTGCCCCAATTGGGACAACGTATGCATGGGATTTTGGCAATGATGCTACACCTGCAACAGAAAATTCTGTTGGACCTTATAGCGTTACATATAGTTCAGCAGGAACTAAATCCATTACACTAACTATTACGAATGGGCCACAATCAGATATAGTGACAAAGACTATAATAATTACCGATCCTCCTACTGCTGACCTATCAGGAGATGATACCATTTGTCCGGGAAGTTCTGTTGGGCTTACAGTTAATTTGACTGGTAAAGCACCATGGGTTTTTGTATATAATGATGGCACTTCAAATTTTACTGAAAATATCAACAGCTCACCATACATTATTAATGTCAATCCTGTTGCGATGACAACATATACTGCAATTTCAGTTTCTGATGCACTATGCTCAGGTACAGTTTCGGGTACTGCTACTATCGATATTTCTCCAGCAAAAACTGTTACAATAAAACTGGATTCTATTTTAGGAACACCTGGAAGTCAGGTTAAAGTTCCTTTGAGAGTAGTTGACTATGTAGATTTAATGACTATGCAATTTACAGTGGCATGGGATGCAAATTCATTAACATATAATAGCATATCGGATATTGCAATTGGAAATATCTCAGGAGGTAGTTTTGGTTTAGCTGAAGTAGGGAATGGTTTTTTAACATTTTCATGGAACACTTCTTCTTTAACAGATACAACAATAATTGATAATACTGCCATTTATTCAATCGTGTTTGATGTTGCAAATACTGTTTGTGGAGATGGTGCTGTAACAATCGATGAATCTCCAACAGCAATTGCCCCTATTGAAATAGCCGATGAAAATTTATGTATTGCTACTGTTACTGTAATTGGAGGAAATGTTGAAATTCAATCTACAGCTTCTATTGTCAGTAGTGATGATGATAATTTAATTTGTTTTGGAGATCAAGTGATTTTTACTGGGCTACCTGGAGGATTGGCTAACTATGATTTTTACTTAAATGGAATTCAAGTTCAAAGTGGAGCAAATAGTGTTTATGTAAATAGCACATTAGTTGACCAAGATTCTGTAAATGTAATTGTAGGAGATGCCCAAGGCTGTACGTTAGCCGCTCAAGGAATTGTAACTACTGTAAATCAAATTATTGTAACACCAACTATCACTGACATCACTGCCTGTGGACTTTCTGACGGAGCGATTTCACTATCTGTAAGTGGAGGATCTGGAGATTATTCATACAGTTGGACTGGAATTGGCTTTGGTGATCCAGGTGATAAAGATCAGTCAAATCTTGGAAGAGGATTTTATTCAGTAACAGTTACTGACAATGTTACAGGATGCACAGAAACTTTAGATATAGAACTAAAAGAACCAGTTGATTTTGTTCTTAGTACCACAAAAAGTGATGTAACAAGCACAGGTGGAAGTGATGGCTCAATAAACCTTTCGATCGCTGGAGGAACAGGACCATTTAATATAATTTGGGCTGGGCCAAATGGATTTAATTCAACTGATCAAAATATAAGTGGTTTGATTGCCGGCACTTATGTAGGAACAATTACAGATACTAATAGTGGATGTGCAGATGCTATTGTAGTGGAGATTCTCCAACCGATTAATTCTATTGTATTGAATGCTACAAAAACTGATGTTTCAACATGTAGTGCAAAGGACGGAACTATAAATTTATTAATTACGGGCGGAAGTGGAAGTTTTGGAATATCCTGGATAGGCCCTAATTCGTTCACGTCAACTGACCAGAACTTATCTGGATTAGAAGGTGGACTTTACATTGCCACGGTTATTGACCTTGTAACTTCACTAACAGCCCAGTGGACTGTTCAAGTTGATGAACCAGAGGGATTTGTTGCAGAGTCGACAATTTCAGATATCACATTTTGTGATGGAGCGGATGGAACGATTGTTTTAACAGTGACTGGAGGTTCTGGTGATTTTGGGTTCTCGTGGAAAGATTTGAGTGGTTTAGGATTTACATCCACTGACAAGGATATCATTGATCTCGAGCAGGGAATTTACCGTGTTTTAATTACCGATAATATAAATGGTTGTATCGATTCATTGGACGCTAGTGTCGGAAGACCTGCAATTTGTGATCAACCATGTGCGTTGAATGTAGAATCAACCACAAATAATGCATCTTGTCCGGATACAGAAGATGGAGTTGCTGTAATCAATATCATTTCAGGAGGTTCCGGTTCGGGTAATTACTATGTTAGTTTAGATACAGGAAAAACGTTCATTCCTTTTCAAGGTCTTGATATTACCTCGATCATTGATCAAGGGCTAGGTAGTTATCTGTATATAGCAAAAGATACTGTAACCGGATGCATGGATACAACTGTTGCCAATGTGGGGGTCTCTACAAATTTGATGGCGAATATCTCTGTGGATAACCCAGGGTGTTCTGAAGATGATGGTATAATATCATTTAATGTATCGGGAGGTGTTGTTCCTTTTGAAGTTGATATAATTGATTCATTAGGAAATGTTACAAAAAAATCAGGAACTGGATTCTTCCAATTTATGGATTTAACAGCAGGCAGTTATTATTATACAATAAGAGAGCAATCTGGATGTACGATAGTAGCTTCTGATTCAATAGAGTTGGTCGTCGATTGCGAAAGTGGTTGTACATCACTGATAGCCAGTGCACATAGTTTCGAAAATGCTACTTGCGCTACCAATCCAGATGGGAAAGCAATAATAGATGTAGTTGGAGGATCGAGCCCATATGAATATTCTGTTGATGGTGTTAATTGGGTTTCTTTTATATCAGGAAATGTAATTGATCAATTACCGCCAAACGGCATTTACAATATTGTTGTAAGGCAAGACACACTTAACGTAGATTGTAGAGTGGAGGTTTCAGTAGAAATTAATGGTCCTGATCCTATTATTTTAAAAACACCAATTTTCACTACCCAAATAGCGAGTTGCAATCAGAATGATGGTGCTGTAAAAATTGGTAAAGTCGAAGGTGGAATAGAACCTTACAATTATCAGATAGACGATACATTCATTGTTTTGGCTTCCGACTCCATTATTACTGGATTAGGAGCGGGATTGCATATTTTTAGTGTGATCGATGCCGCTGGATGCAGGGAGGATTTTAACTTTAGTGTTGATTCGCCAGGTTCGATAATTGCCACAACCACTGAAGTTCCAGTCAGTTGTACTTCAATATTTTTAAAGGCTGGAATTAAAATAGAAATTGATTTGGATGCAACTACTTTACCTGGCCCATATGAGGCATATGTTGCTTCAACGAGCGATCCTGAGAATGGAATGATCTACCAAATACCAGATAATGGTATTAGAACAATTTTAAATCTTGATAAAGATTTTTATACAATCGACATTTCTTCAAATGTAGATGAGGCATGTGTTTTTTCAGAAACGCTTTCTGTTTTCAGCGGCGCATATCCTCTTGATTTTGGTATAATTGATAGTGATAGCATAGTAAGCTGTATTGGAGATTTTGGATCTATTACCATTGGTAATGTCACAGGCGACCCTGATACGACCTATATTGTACAACTAATTACTGAAGCAGATATGATTTTGGAAACATTTACCTTAACCAAGTTTGAATTAGAAGGAGGGTTTACAATAGATGAATCAAATTCTGACAAATTAGTTGCTGGAAAATATTATATAAAAATGACTCAGAATCAGAAAGAATGTCCTGATGTTCTGGCAATATCTGAATTAATCACTATTTATGAGCCTTTAGGTCAACTTGGATTTGAAGTCTTAGAAGAAGAAGTTTCATTATCTGATAGACCGACGGGTTACATCATTGGGGAGGTTATACCAAGTGGAGGCACACCTTATGAAGCACTTATTCAATTGATAGAACCTGTCTTCGAAATGAATATTACTGATATCATTGAATTTAACGAGAATAGAAATTGGGAAGAAGTTTCCAATTCGGGAGATAATTTGAGCCGATATCTAATTAAGTTTGATACATTATGGGCAGGGATATATGAAATCAGGGTGCGTGATTCATATGGTTGTGAATTTGATCTTGAGCATAGCATTGGATATGACGAAACCGTATTTATTCCCAATGTATTCACTCCAAATAATGATGGCTACAATGATTCATTTTATATAAGAAATTTACCTGAATCAGGAACAAAAATTATTATTTCCAATAGAAATGGATCAGTAGTTTATGAGTCTGACGATTACAATATCGACAACTTATGGGATGGAGGAAATGTTGCCGATGGTGTTTATTTCTATACCATAAGTATGACAAATGGTGACACATTTAAAGGATGGGTCGAAAAATGGAGTGGTTCTAGACCTTAAATTTCACAAAGAAATTTCATGGTATCAATATTGTCTGCATAGTCCCATATTTCAGGATTTTGGGCATTGCCAAACTCTACACTTTCATCAAATAAACCAGGTCTGCTTACAATACACTGTATCTTATTCTTAATAGGTAATAGTAGATTTTTCAATGAATCAATATCCTTATAATAATCATAGTAGATTATTGAAATTGGAGAAACCAGGTTTTCACATTGCTGGTATAAAGCGAAACCACTATCCAAATGTTTGGTCATATTGACTAAAAATATTGATCTTTGATATGAATAGTTATTGTTATACTTATTGTGGTTGATCAAATGGTTAAAATTTTCGAATGAGGAGATCAGTACCTTAATATCATACCCTTCAGGAATAAATATTTTTGAAACATTTCTGCATCCTAATCCAAAATAGGAGAAAACATCTGTGCCAAGAAATTTTAACTCATCTGGTTTTTCATCACCGTTTAATACGGCAATTGAAGTTCTGTTTTTGCGAATTATATTTGGAAACTTCGAGAAATAGTAATGAAAGTATCGGGAAGTGTTATTACTTCCAGTGGCTATTACGGCATCCACTTCTTTTAGTTGATCAACAAATTTTAAATAATTTTTTATTTCAGGGTCAATTTTTTCGAGTTCATCAGCAATAAATGGAATTAAGATTTCATCCTGGCTACTAAGTTTGGCTACTAATCTATTTCCTGAAAGTAATACACAAATCATGTCGTGAACACCAACCAAAGGGATGTTTCCGGCCATAACTATACCCACATTCTTTGGATTGACTTTAGTAAAGTCATATCTTTTTAACCAAGTTCGGATCTTATCTTCCTCTAAATATCTAATAATTCCATTAAATGATAATTTGATATTTTCTATTGTAAACCATGGATTTTTGTAGAAAGCTTGTTCTATAATTTTATTATAAATTTCCGGATCAATTTTTTTTAATCTGCGACCTAATTCAATAAATAAATTTGTTCTTTTAATAAAATCCAATTTTTATTGAAATTTAGAAA
>CAYREN010000346.1:0-5556 GCA_964423255.1 uncultured Roseivirgaceae bacterium
TTGTCATTTCCTACCGAATTCACCATTGGAGATATACTATAATTTTCCATTTTCGATTCGTCATATGGCTTCAATAGGCTTAAATACTCTTCTACAGAAGTAGAGGGACTCAACCAAATACGCTCTGAATTTGGTTCGAGAATTACTGGCATACGTTCATGTATTTTAGACATTGCAGAATTGGCAGTAGTTGTAACAATTGTAAAAGTATGCACAGGATTCTGATCCTCATCTTCGTATTCTTCCCATAAGCCGGCAAAGGCAAACAAATCCTGTGTATTTAAAATAATTCTGTATGGAACCTTAGATTTTTTTGATGATCTTTTCCATTCATAAAAACCATCCGCTATCACCAAACACCTCCTTTGTTTTAGTGCGTTTTTGAAGGAAACTTTTTCGCTGATGGTTTCTGATCGGGCATTAATAAGTTTTGAGCTGATTGTTTTGTCTTTGGCCCATTTGGGAATTAACCCCCAATTAAAAAATGAAAGCCCTTCTGGGTTTTCATTGGTAATCACAGGTAAAATTTGCGTGGGTGCTGCGTTGTATCTGGGAACATACGATTTGGGAACTTCAACATTAAACCTTTTCTCGATTTCTTCCGCCTTAGCAATAATTGTATATCTTCCACACATAGCACTTAATTATAATATTTAATACTTAAAAAGTTAATAACCATTAATCACGTAAATTGGGGTTAAACAAATCTAATATCTTAAATCCATGTTTAGGATCATCCTGAATTTATTTCAGGATCTATATAATGATTAAACAGATACTGAAACAAGTTCAGCAAGACTTTAAAGTTTAAACCCGATTTCCCTGAAACTTTAATGAATATGATTTCAAGTTACTACTAATATTTTATCTTCATAAAGATACTTGCAATCTAACTTTTACAAATAAAAAAAAGGGGCTGCTGCCCCTTTCAACTCTTTTTAAAATTGATTATGAATTTTTATTTATACAGTTCAAATCTGTAAATGCTTCCTGCAACCTTTCTACAAAGCTTACTTCACCAAGTCTTTGCCAAGCTCTTGGATCATAATACTTCTTATTTGGTTTTTCATCTCCTTCAGGATTACCAATTTGACCTTGCAAATAAGCATCTTTTTCATCCATATACTTTTTTACACCGGCAGTAAATGCCCATTGCATATCTGTATCAAGATTCATTTTTATAGCACCATATCCGATGGCCTCTGCAATTTTTGATTTTTCAGAACCTGACCCACCATGAAATACGAAATTTACAGGATTTGGTCCAGTGCCAAATTTCTCTTGTATGTATGTCTGAGAGTTCTTTAGAATATCTGGAGTAAGCACTACATTTCCAGGCTTATAAACACCATGCACATTTCCGAAAGCTGCGGCAACTGTAAAATTGTCACTCACTTTTTTAAGCTCCTCATAAGCGTATGCCACTTCTTCGGGTTGGGTATAAAGTTTTGAACTATCGATGTTGGTATTGTCAACGCCATCTTCTTCACCACCGGTTACGCCAAGCTCAATTTCCAAAGTCATATCAATTTTGGCCATGCGCTCAAGGTATCTTTTGCTTGTCTCGATATTGTCTTCTAAGGACTCCTCAGAAAGATCAATCATGTGAGAACTATACAATGGCTTGCCATGTACTTTATGAAACTCTTCACCGGCATCCAATAACCCGTCAATCCAAGGAAGCAGTTTTCTTGCAGCGTGATCTGTATGTAAAATAACCGGAACGCCGTAGGCTTCTGCCATTTGATGAACGTGCATTGCACCGGAAACTCCACCTGCAATGGCGCATTTTTGACCCTCATTACTTAGGCTTTTCCCAGCATAAAATATTGCGCCGCCATTTGAAAATTGTACAATTACTGGAGAATTAGCAGCTTTTGCTGTTTCAATTACTGCATTAACAGTAGCAGAGCTGATTACATTTACTGCCGGTAAAGCGAAATTATTTTCGTTTGCATGACGAAACAATTGACTAGTTTCATCGCCAAATAGCACTCCGGATCTGAATTTTGCACTCATGATATTATCTTTTTTAAATTGGTGATACTTAAATAAATTTTGAAATACGTTTTCGAGCCGCAAAGATAATTAAATTAACCTTTTTAAACATGACAAGTGTCATCAAAATTTTAATCATAAGATCCATGTAAAACTATCGATGAATTTCTGTATAATTCTGTATCAAAAAAGCCAAACAGTAATTATAATTCAAGCAAAATAAATCGAATATCTTTTATAATATTGAGGATTGTTTTTCCTAAATAAATAATACAGATCATGAAAGGCTTTTTATTATTATTTCTTTGTGCTATTACAATTCATTGCAATGCACAAAATAGTGCCACAATTACTGAAACTACCAGGATGCTTAAAACATATCCTTATTCAGATCCAAGTCCGATTCCAATTATTTCTGACAACTTAAAAATTTACCCTTATAATAAAATAGAAAAGTACAACCACGAAGGCATAGATAAACCCTGGAAAATTATAACCTTGGAAAACGACTATATCACAGTATGGGTATTACCTGAATCCGGAGGGAAAGTTTGGGGAGCAGTGGAAAAATCTACTGGCAAAGAGTTTATTTATCGAAATGAAGTTATGAAATTTCGAGACATTGCTATGCGCGGCCCGTGGACTTCCGGTGGCATCGAGTTTAACTTTGGCATAATTGGCCATAGCCCATCCACAGCTTCAAAAGTTGATTATGTAACCAGGGAAAATAATGATGGAAGTGTAAGCTGTATTGTAGGAAATTTAGATTTGACTTCAAGAACATATTGGAGTGTTGAGGTAAGGCTACCCGCCGACAAGGCATTTTTTGAAACGAATGTACTTTGGTACAACCCAACAACATTAAATCAATCATATTATAATTGGATGACAGGTGCTGCTGTTGCAACACAAGATCTTGAATTTTACTGCCCTGGTAATTATTATCTCAAGCATAGTGGTGAAGCAAAGCCATATCCGTTTGATGATCAAGGTCGAGAAATTTCTGTCTACAAAAGCAACAATTTTGGGCCATCAAAATCATATCATGTAGTGGGGACATTGGAGAATTTTTTTGGAGGTTATTATCACGACAACAATTTTGGATTTGGCCAATGGTCACCTTATGAAGAAATGCCTGGTCAAAAGCTCTGGTTATGGGCACTCTCACGTTCCGGAGGAATTTGGGAAGACTTGCTAACAGATACTGATGGGCAATATATAGAGTTTCAAGCCGGAAGATTATTAAATCAACATTCTGGTGGAAATCACCTAAACCCAATCAGACAGGTAGGATTTTTACCAAATACAAGTGATAAATGGGAAGAAATATGGTTCCCGATCAAAGACATTGGTGGCATGGTGACCTCTTCAAAATTTGCAGTATTGAATGCAACTGAAAAGAATAACCAATTAAATATTGGCATAAATGCGCTACAAAATCTCAATGATACCTTATTTATAAAAATTGAAGGCGATATAGTTTCAAAGGAATTACTTACCATGAAACCAATGGAGGTTTATACCAAAGAATTGCCTTTAAACTCTAACAGTGATTTTGAAATAAACATTGGAAATAAAAAACTTTTTTATACTTCAAAACAAGATTCGTTGATCATAAAGAGACCTTTTGAAGTTGCTGAAGATTTTAGTTTATCAAAACGCCAGCAATTGATTATCGATGGTGAAGACCAGATGAATTTTAGAGGATATGAAAAAGCAACTAAAATTTATACAGAATTACTCGAAATGGATGCCTCAGACAAAGTTGCATTACTAGCTTTGGCGGAACTAACATACCGCATGGGTTATTATGATAAATCACTCGATTTGGCCAATAAAGCCCTTATGCAAAATACATATGATGATCAGGCAAATTTTATTGCAGGGATGTCGTATCGTAAAAAAGATGATCTTGTAAATGCTTTGGAATCATTTGGCTGGGCTGCCAGGGGAATGGAATACAGATCGGCAGCTTATGGACAAATGGCCGAATTATACATTCAAAATCATGATCCGGAAAATGCCTTGAATTATGCCAATAAATCACTGGATTTTAATCGATTCAATATCACAGCGGCACAAACGAAAATAATAGCTCAACAACTGCTAGGTATCGACACCAAAAAAATGATTGCTGTATTGCGAGAAATTAATCCATTGAACCATCTCGCAGATTATGAAGCTTACCTGTTGAATAAGAGTGAAAAAAGTAAAAACCATTTCAGCGGAAAGATAACAAACGAATTTTCTGAAGAGACATATTTGGAATTAGCGCTTTTTTATCATGGACTTGGACTAAATAACAACGCAAAGGAAATATTAGCTATTGGACCGTCGTGTATTAAAAACAATCTCTGGTTGGCTTATCTGGATCGTAATGATAATGCTGGTTTGAGCAAAGATATAATATCCAAAATCAGCAATGATATACCAGATTATGTTTTTCCATACCGACTCGAAAGTTTGAAAATGTTGGAATGGGCTAAAAAGCAAAATTCTTCATGGGTATTTGACTATCTTTTGGCAATAAACTTTGCCGGCATTGGGCGAGAAGAACAAGCTCTCAATTTGCTGGTGTCATTAAAAGATCAACCTGATGCATGGGTATTTTATATGACCAGGGCCAAAATGATGGCAAAGACCAAAAAGAGCCAGCAAAAGATCGATTTGATAAAAGCCAATGAAATAGCTCCTGAAAGTTGGAGAACGTGGAATGAGTTACTACACTATTATCTGGCAAATAACGAAAATGAGATTGCAGTAGATCTATCTAAAAAAGCCACTAAAAAGTTTCCTGAAAATTATACACTAAGTTTTCTCTATGCCAAATCTCTTTTGAAAACTGGAAGTTATCAGCAGTGTGTCAAAATAATGGAGGAAATTGACATTCTTCCTTTTGAGGGTGCTAATGAAAGTCGCAGAGTATATGAAGAAGCACATTTAAGATTGGCGATGCAGTATATTGATAAAAAGAAGTATAAGACATCTGTAAAGATACTTAAAGAATCAATGGAATGGCCTGAAAATATTGGTGTTGGAAAACCATTCGATCCTGAACGACGAAAGGCAGAGTACCTTTTGGCGTACTGCTATGAAAAAATGGGTAATAATAAATTGAAAAATCAGAATTTGGATAATATAATTAATTACACAAATAAAAATATTAGCAGCTCAAAGGCTGATCATATCCTTGCTTTGATGGCTTTAAAACAAAATGGGAAAGAAGGTGATGCAAATGACCTACTTGCTAAAATTAATAATGATAAATCTTTTAACAAGGATGTAAACCATTGGATAAATGATCAATACAATAGTTCTGCAAAAGCACCTTCAAAATATGAGCTTTTAGAAAAAATTATAAACTATAAATGATACTCAAAATAATAATTATTCCGAGGGGAACCGTGTTATAATTCGGTTTCCCAATTTCAACCCCTTTTCGACAGCACTTTATTTTCATAGTCGATGATCTCGGTAATATAATCTTCTGCTACGGGCACATTCTGTTTCAAACAGTAGTAATCCCACACAGCTCCAAATGGTTTAGCTTTCAATTCC
>CAYREN010000347.1:0-5543 GCA_964423255.1 uncultured Roseivirgaceae bacterium
TTTATCTTTCTTATTATTCTTAAAGGCTTCTTTATCATTTACCCAAATCACTCCAAAGTCATGACTCTTTTCGGAGCGTATAAAGGGACTGTAAAGGAGAATGGTTTTTTTTGGATCAATCCATTCTTTAGGTATAAGTCCATATCTCTAAGAGCAAGAAATTTTGATAGTGAGCGTGTGAAGGTAAATGATAAGGTGGGTAACCCAATACTGATTAGTGTTATACTTGTATGGCAAGTTAAGGATACATACAAGGCGGCCTGGGAGGTAGATGATTATGCCCAATTTGTAAAAGTACAAACCGATGCTGCGGTCCGAAAGATGTCGGGTTCTTATCCATATGATAATTTTGATGACATGCAAACTGAAGTGACTCTAAGATCTGGCTTACATGAAGTAAATGATGCATTGGAAAGAGAGCTAGAAGAGCGTCTGAATATTGCTGGGATTCATGTAATGGAAGCCCGAATTGGTTACCTCGCCTATGCCCCGGAAATTGCACAGGCCATGCTCAGACGCCAACAAGCAACTGCGATTGTGGCTGCAAGATTCAAAATAGTAGAAGGAGCAGTAGGAATGGTCGAAACAGCTTTAGAGAAACTTTCATCAAAAAATATAATCGAACTTGATGAAGAAAGAAAAGCATCAATGGTCAGTAACCTAATGGTTGTTTTGTGTGGCGACAGAGATGCTCAACCCGTAATAAATGCAGGAACACTTCATCAATAAAATATGGAAGAGTATAAATTATTTAATCAAAAAACTATCGAGTCAACTAAGAAATTTGAGAAACGACTCAACGAAATTTGCCAGCAGGAAAGGAAGTCGATTTCCATAAGTGGTCCACAGAGTAATGTCATTTTGCCCCAGAAAATTGAAAAGAATATTTATTAATAATGGCCAAAAAGAAGCCTTTTGTATTGAGGATGGACTCAGAAGTATTGCAAGCTATCGAAAAGTGGGCTGCCGATGAATTCAGAAGCTCTAATGGGCAAATAGAATGGATTGTACATGAAGCTTTAAGAAAGTCTGGAAGGCTTCCCAAAAAAGTCAAATAAAACAAAACAATATTGACTTGAATTTGTCTGTTAATGGAGGGGTAACTATCTCCATTTATATATTTGTTAATTTCATTGTAGCAATAAAATTTGACTATACAATCTACCGCACTAAATAGTGAAAAGGATATAGAAGGACTGCGAAAGTCAGGTCAAATCGCAGCAAAGGTTCTTTGGGAAATGATCAATAAACTTAGGCCGGGAATTACCAGTGAGCATCTAGATAATGTCGCAGGGAAATACTTCGACCTCCTTAACGCAAACTCAGCACCAAAACTTGAAGGATTTCCAGGGCATACATGTATAAGTGTAAATGAGATAATTGCTCATGGAATACCCAATAAAAGAATAATTCGTTGCGGAGATAGAGTGAATATTGATGTATCTGTTGAGCATAATGGATATTTTGGGGATGTGGCGTTTACAGTAATTATTGGGAGCTCTTTTCATGAAACAAACAACCTTCTTGATTGTGCAAAAAAAGCAACCCTTAAAGCAGTAAATCTCTCGGTAGCGGGTACTCCTATAAATACCATTGCCAAAGCCATCGAAACATATGTTCGGGCAAATGATTTTACAATTATAAAAAATTTATGCAGCCATGGTGTAGGAAAAAGTTTGCACGCCTACCCTGCAAATATTTTCAACTATTTTGACCCTGATGAGAAGATTGTTCTAAAAGAAGGAATGGTGATCGCTTGGGAACCATATGTTTCTACTTGTGCCATACGTGCGACTGCAAAAGATGGTGAATGGAACCTTACTACCCATAACAACAGTGATGTGGCGCAATTTGAACATACTGTTCTTGTTACTACCGACAAACCCGAGATACTAACTGTGTTAAAATAATCACATTCGAGGAATATTTTCATTTGAGGTATTACTGGGTTTTTCATATAATTTAACAAAATCAGATACCTAGATATTATTAAGGAGGTTTTATCTTACTAATACCTGCATCCGGTGTGCATCGATTTTTAATAGGATAAAAATCAAAATCGTAAAAGACCATAGAGAAGATCCTCCATATGAAAAGAGTGGCAGTGGAATTCCGATAACAGGAAATAATCCGATTGTCATCCCTACATTAACTAAAAAATGTATAAATAGAATGGAAGCCACAGAATATCCATAGACACGAGCAAATGTTTCTTTTTGTCTTTCGGCAATATTTACAATTCGGATCAAGAGAAAAATAAATAGGAAAATCACCAAGGAAGTACCTATCCAACCTTGTTCTTCTCCTAAAGTACAAAAAATGAAATCTGTACTTTGTTCCGGCACGAAATCATATTTAGTTTGGGTGCCTTGTAAAAATCCTTTGCCTAACAACCCTCCAGATCCAATAGCGATTTTTGATTGTGTTACATTCCATCCATACCCCAGTGGATCAGCCTCAGGATTGATCAAAGCTTTTATTCTATTTTGCTGATGTGGTTTTAGTATATCATTTACAAAATAGTCAACACTCCATACCACAGAAATAACAATCATCATTCCTGCCACAATCGTTAATACTCTCTTCAAGTTCTTTTTACCAATGAGAATTATAATAACTCCCACAATAAGTATTGAAATTATCAATGTAGTCTGATGGAATATAAGAGTAAGTACAAATAGGAATATGGCTATGAGACCTATTACGATAATAGTAGGGTTAAGCCCTTCTCTGTACAGCACAATAACAAATGCTCCAAATACCAATGCAGTACCTGTATCTCCCTGGATAATAATTAAAATTGGTGGTAAAGCTATAAGACATGCGGTTACAAATAGGTCATTGAATTTTGACAGTTTATAATTTACCTTACTCATATATTTGGCCAGGGCCAATGCGGTGGCAAATTTTGAAAACTCCGAAGGTTGCACTCGGAAACCTGCAACAGAAAACCAACTTGTAGACCCTGAAACTTTTGTCCCAGCAAAGAGGACAAAAACCAAAAGGAAAATTACAATTCCATAAATGATATAGGAAAAGGAGTCATAAAATCGGAAGTCAACTGTCATGATAACAATAATGATGAGTATGCTTGTGCCAATCCAAATAAGTTGTTTCCCGGAATTTAACGATAAGCTAAATATATTTTTTTGCACTTCTTCGTCATAAACTGCTGCATAAATATTGAGCCAACCCATTAACACCAAAGTGAAGTAGAGCACTATGACGACCCAGTCAATTTTGTTTACTATGGTTCCTTCCTGTCTCAATAGATAAAATGTCCCTTTTTTACATAATCTTCAATCCAGATTTTCTTTGTCTCATGAGTTAAATATCTCTCCATCATGAGTCCTGCAATTCCCGCCGCCGCCCTGGCTCCCTGACCAGCATTTTGTACATAGACAGAAATAGCAATTTTAGGATCATCTTTTGGTGCGAAGGCAATAAATACAGAATGGTCTTCCCCATGTGGATTTTGTGAAGTTCCTGTCTTGCCGCAAACTTTAATTCCTGGAATTTGCGCCCTTAACCCTGTCCCATTATTTACAACAGATTCCATGGCATCGATTACAGTTCTAAAATGAGCAGTATCTATGCCAACATAATGTTTTTCGAGATACTCAGGTCTTGGTTTGTTATCTTTCCCAATTCCTTTGATAATATGTGGAGTATAAAAATATCCTCTGTTCGCAATGGCGGCAGAATAGTTTGCCATTTGCAGCGGACTTATCAATATTTCACCCTGACCAATACTGATAGAATTTATTGTTGACCATTTCCATCTATTTTCTCCATAAATTCTATTGTATAATTTGGGTGAGGGGATTTGGCCTCCTTTTTCATTAGGGATGTCTATTCCCAAGGTCTTGCCTAGCCCAAATCTATTCAAATATTTATCCCACACCTCTAGCCCCATCCTGGAATCAATAAATGTATTTTCTGAATGTCCTTGATTAATTATTCTTTTAAAAACAATATAAAAATAGTTGTTTGAAGACTTTTTGATTGCCTTAAAAACATCGTAATAACCGGCAGGAGCGTGATCACCTACCAGCGCACCACTACAGTAAATCTGTTCTGTTGGTGAGATCACTCCTTCCTGTAGCGCAATGAGGGCTTGAAGTGGTTTGAAGGTCGATCCTGGTGGATAAACTGACATTATGGCTCTGTTAAATAGAGGTTTGAGAGAATCCATGGTAAGCTCATTAAAATTGTTGCTGAACATTCTGCCACTCAGAAACCCAGGGCTATAGGATGGGCTGGAAATGATACTAAGTATCTCACCGGTTTTTGGCTCAATAGCAACAGCTCCTCCAGCTAACCCCTCCATTAGCCATTCTCCATATTGCTGTAATTCCAGATCAATCGTTGCAGTTAGGTTAGCTCCAGGGATAGATGCGGTATCTCTTTTACCATTTTTAAAATCTCCCTTCACAACACCACGTACATTCACCATTTTGTACTTTACACCGTTCTTACCTTTTAGCTCCCTTTCATAACCAAGTTCAATACCACTAATTCCAATATAATCTCGCTGCTTGTATGAAGCTGTAGTATCTTGCTTCAGCATTCGCTTACTGATTTCACCCACATATCCCAATGCATTTGCCAGATTATGATGTTGATAACCGCGTAATGAACGAACTTGTGGGTAGTAGCCTGGGAAATCAACAAGAAAATCTTCAAACTTCGCAAAATCTTCTAATGAAAGCATTTTCATAAAAACTGAAGGCTGAAACACGTCATAGTCTATTGCTACTTTCATTTTTTCTATGAATTGCACCTTTGAAATATCCAACAATTCACAAAATTTGATAGTATCTTTTACATACGCTTCCTTAGGTATAACCATCAAATCAAATACCGGATCGTTATGAACAAGCAATTCTCCATTGCGGTCATATATTACACCCCGATAAGAATAATCACGAATTTTTCTTAGAATGTTATCTTCCGCAGCAGGTCCATAAGTATCATCCAAAAACTGAATTTGAAATAATTTTATACAATAGATAATGCCAACTAGTATAAAGACAAATTGAATGATGTATTTTCTATTATCCTCCACGATCAGGTTGCCTTCTTATAAAACAAATACTGCGTTAAGACAACGACGAAAAATGTAAGTATCGTGCTAAAAAAAATCTTTGACAGATTTAAGAAGAACAGATTAAACCCACCTGCTTCCAAGAAAAATAAAATAAAATGGTGAATAAAAATTAATGGAAGCGAATAAGTGAAGAACCAACCAAAACCCATAATTCTCAAGTTAGGTATTACGATTTCTTCGTACCCACTTCTTGGTGTTACAATATTTAGCCAATAAGGTCTTAAAAAAGCTATAAACACACTTGCCGCTGCATTAACACCCAAACTATCATAAAATACATCTACACTCAATCCGGTAACAAATGCAACCAATATCAAAACGACAGGACCGATCTCAACAGGAAGCATTAAGATAAATGCTACATATAAAAAGCAAAACGAAGTGTCAAAAAGTATAAAGTTTTTTAATAACAATACTTGAAAAAGTACATAAA
>CAYREN010000348.1:0-5540 GCA_964423255.1 uncultured Roseivirgaceae bacterium
TTTTATATGGTGGTATGGAATCCGGAGGTGGTGGTTGCGGCATACCAGGAGGTGGATAAGGAGGAGGTTCATTTTCACTATCACCTCCTGCAAACGCAATTATTTGTTTAATTGATAACTTATTATTGCTAAAATCAGGTTGATTACTAAATGATATTACCCACCCGATAATAAGTAACAGTAAATACAGTGTGTGCTTAAGTTTCATAATTAATTATGGTTTGTTTTCCAAGATAAACTAAGCGTATTGAAAAACTAAAAACAAAATATAATGCCGGAAAAAAGCGGAATGGTTTTTTGACAAATGCGGAAAAAAGCGGAAAATATCAATATAACATACTGAATATTTGAGTGTTAAAAACAGTTGATGTTTTTTCAATAATTATATGTCTTATGGGATTAATTATTATCTTTTTTGAAATATTTATATGGATTTGAAATTAAGAGAATGCTATAATCAACTTATTTATCTTTCAATGGAGAGGTTATTGTATTTCGATCAAATTTATTTAGGTGCAATATTACTTCGCCTGGTTTATTTATATTAAATATTAATTGAAGCTTCTTTTTGGCTTTTCTAACTGCATCTGAGGATATAACTAAAAGTTCGCCTATTTGGAAATTTGTGAGTCCAGAAAAAATACAAATACAATATTTGATGTCATAGGCAGAAAGCTTTGGGTAAGTTTTCTTTAATTTATCTTCAAATAATGGATAGCGAATACGAAATATAGCAATAAATCCAGGCCAATCTCCTTTTGAATAATTGTTTCGCTTTTGCCCATATTTACTGACATTAAACTTCGATGTTTCCTTCACGTTTTCAACATTATGAACTATTTGCTCCTCTAATCTATTGGTAGTTATATTCAACCTATATTTTAATTCTTTGATTAATGCAGATGCTTTTTTTCTATAAATAATAAAAATGGATACAATTATTATGAATAATAAAATAGAAGTCAAACTAACAGCCAGCCAATAAAGCTTGATACGTGTGATCTCGGATTCCTTTAGTTGTAATTCATAAAGTACTGATAACAAGGATAATTGATTTTCCTGTCTAAATTGTAATTCTTTCTTCTCAATGGTAACATACTTTAAAAGATAATCGTTGGCGATTTTATAGTTTTTATATGAAGATTCGATAAAATATTTTTGACGATATGCTTGTCCCAAGAGGCCATGTAATTCTGATGCATTAGAGATCGCATGACCAACAGCCTGAGTGGCTGCCTCAAGGTTGCCGACTTCAACATTAATATACGTCTTGATTAAATAGTAATGGACTAACCTTTTGCTTGGTACTGCATTTAATCTTACCAAATCGTCTGCCTTTTTCAAATAGTAAAAAGCTGAATCATTACGATTCAACATAAAACTATTTAGTGATAAAGAAGTATAGAGATTCAACTCATTCCGAGTATTTTTATTAACGTCATTAAATTTTAGGGCCTTTTGAAATAAATTTTGTCTCTCCATCAAATTATCAACACATAATGCCTTTGTCTGGTAGTAAAAAGTTTGATATCTATTACCAGAATTTTTCAATAAAAACTTCTCAGCATTAATCAAAAAGTTTTCATTTATTGAAGACGTACGCGCCAAACCCAACAGTGTGTAAAAGTATTCAGATAATTTTGTGTGATTTTGGTAATAATTTAATGCAACAAAAAAGCTTTTTGCAGATTCTGATAAAAGATATGAATCCTCAAAAATTAATCCCCATATCAAGTTTAATTCTGCTTTTTCTTCTTCGGTACCATGTTGAGAAATAATATTAGAAGCCTTTTCGATATAATTGGCAGACTTTTTGGCTTGGCCATTTTTATGAAGTAAAAATCCTTTGGTAAGATAATAGTAACCCAGCACTATCTCATCCATGCCAATTGAATCCACCAAACCCATAATGCTGTCTCCTTTCTCAATATCAGTTTCATACAAGCTCATTCTTACTTGTTTTAAAAGGACTGAATTTTTATCCCTCCTTCTCTCATTGCACGAAATAGTGAATATTAATATTGAAATCCCAATAAAAAATTTGGACATGGCTATATTTGTCATCATGAGAAAAACCTAAGTTAACATTTTCAATTTATACCTCAAATCCGCAGCCAATTTTATAATACATTGGAATACAGCAATATAAACCTCCAAGGTTTCACTTAAATAGGTGATGAGAAATAGGCGTAATATATTGACTATCAAGGAAAAACCTTGGAGGTTTGTGGATTTGAGGTTATATATGCTGCCTTTTTCTTCATGCGAGTCGAGCTTTAAATTTTAATGAATATTTTAATTTATATCAATGCTATTTAGTAAGCCAATGTGTCATTGCGAGAATTAACATTTTTTCAAAACGCACAAACCTGCTTGCAATAGGCAGGATGGAATGACATTAATAATCTCATTGATTCCCAGGCTCCGCTCTACCCGTCCGCCGTGGTGGGGGATCTGTTCGCAAATAGCAGACAGACCTCCTGCCTCGCCGGCAAGCGGGCGGAACAGGTCCGAGGATTATCGACATTTTTTTATGTCATTGATTGGCAGGCGATCTCTAATTTTGAGCATTCATAGTCCAAATGATAGACTGCCACGCTACACTGCAATGACGAAAAGCTTAACTAAACGTCATTAATACTTATATTAGTAAGTAAAAAAGAATTAGCCTACAATATGATTCCAAACCTTAAGCAATACGAAGCCTGGTTTATAACTGGAAGTCAGCATCTTTACGGTGACGAGACCTTGAAACAAGTGGCTGCTCATGCCAAAGAAATTTCTGAATTCCTTAACAGGTCAAAGTCCATTCCCTTCAAGGTAGTTTTTAAACCAGTACTGACAGATCCTGACTCGATTTACCAACTTTGTCTCGAAGCCAATGCTGCTAAAAATTGCATTGGAATAATTGCATGGATGCACACCTTCTCCCCTGCCAAAATGTGGATTGGAGGATTAAAAACCCTACAGAAACCAATGCTTCATCTGCATACTCAATATAACAGAGACATCCCATGGTCAACAATTGACATGGACTTCATGAATCTCAACCAGTCTGCACACGGGGGCAGAGAGTTTGGATTTATAAATTCAAGGATGCGTTTGAACAGGAAAGTAGTTGTTGGCCACTGGCAAGATGAAGAAGTTATTCAAAAAGTAAATATATGGTCGAGGGTAGCATGTGCAAAATTGGATATGCAAGGAATGAAAATTGCCCGAATTGGTGATAACATGAGGCAAGTTGCCGTCACCGAAGGGGATAAAGTTTCCGCTGAGATAAAATTTGGATATGCTGTAAATGGCTATGGTCTTGGTGATGTTGTGGCTTTTCTGGACCAGGTGAGCGACAAAGAAATTATTAGACTTACCGAAGAATATGATGATCAGTATGTGATGATGGATTCCCTAAGGTTGGGAGGAGCTCAGAGAAAATCACTGGAAGAGGCAGCACGGATAGAACTGGGTTTAAAAGCATTTTTGGAGGATGGAGGATTTAAGGGTTTTACTGATACATTCGAAAACCTATTTGGCATATCTCAGCTTCCCGGTGTTGCATCTCAGCGTTTGATGGCTGCTGGATTTGGCTTTGGTGCAGAAGGTGATTGGAAAACCGCAGCATTGGTGAGGTCCATGAAAGTGATGGCTGCCGGTATGGAAAGAGGCACCTCATTTATGGAAGATTATACCTATCATTTTGAGCCGGGCAATAATTGTGTATTGGGTTCTCATATGCTGGAAATTTGTCCATCAATTGCCTCAAAAAAACCCAATTGTGAAATCCATCCCTTGAGCATTGGAGGGAAAGATGATCCGGTGAGGCTCGTATTTGGTGCTGCTCCAGGAGATGCTATCAATGCATCTATTATTGATTTGGGAAATAGATTTAGATTGTTGGTCAATAAAGTGAAGGCCATTGAAATAAAAGAGCCAATGCCCAATCTTCCAGTTGCCCGTGTTTTATGGCTGCCAAAGCCAGACCTGACTACTGCAGCAGGAGCCTGGATTCTCGCTGGAGGTGCACACCATACTTGCTACAGTCAAGCCATTGATACTGATTTTATGGAAGATTTTACAGATATGTTGGATATCGAATTAACAATTATTGATGAAGATACTAATCTTAGAAACTTCAAAAATGAATTGAAATGGAATGAAGTCTATTATCAAGGAAAAAAGGAATATTAACATTTGCTCAACAATGACACAAATCGATTATGAAAGTACTATTTATTGGAGGTACAGGTAACATTTCAGGTGCATGCACCCGGTTGGCGTCTCAAAAAGGCATGGAGGTATTCGTACTTAATCGAGGCAATACAAACAGAGCAATGCCTAAAGGAATTAAAACAATATTTGCAGATATTCACAACACCAAGGAAGTTAAAGACGCAATCAAAGATTATTACTTTGATGTGGTAGTAAATTTCATTGCATTTACGCCTGAAGACATCCAAAATGATTTTGAGATTTTTAAAAATAAAACTGACCAATATATTTTTATAAGCTCCACATCTGCCTATCAAAAACCAATCAGTCATCCGGTAATTACAGAATCGACGCCATTGAAAAATCCATTTTGGCAATACTCAAGGGATAAAATCGCCTGTGAAGAATTATTGAACAAATTATATCGGGAACATGATTTTCCTATGACAATTGTTAGACCTTCACTTACATATGAAACTGTAATCCCTACTGCCATAGGAAGTTGGAATGATTTCACAATAATAGATAGAATCAGAAACGGCAAAAAAATCATCGTTCATGGAGATGGCACATCGTTATGGACCATCACTCATTCCATGGATTTCGCCTTAGGTTTCGTTGGACTTTTAGGACATCAACAAGCCATAGGACATGCCTTTCATATTACCTCCGATGAGATTCTGACTTGGAACCAGATTTATGAAGCAATAGCCTTAGCTGCAGGAAGGAAAGCCAATGTTGTCCACATCCCATCAGATTTCATTGCCAAAATTGATGACGCCCAAACGGGTAATTTGCTTGGCGACAAGGCACACAGCGTAATTTTTGACAATTCGAAAATAAAATCTTTCGTACCGGACTTTAAAGCCACCATATCTTTTAAAGATGGCATACGCAATACCGTAAAGTGGTTTGAAGAAGATCCATCGAGAATGATCATCAAAGATGAAACAAATATTTTTATGGATAAGGTGATTGATGCTTATGAAAATCTCTTGGCAAAATTTTGAATTTTATTTATAAAGCTTTACACCATCTGCGTTCCTCAGTTGAATTGGTGCTGTGGAATATTGTAGACTGCCGCACTTTTTTCAGCACGCTATCCAAGTAAAAAAGTTCGCAGTGACGTCTTGCCTGACCTTGCCTGCCCCGTTTTTATCTGGGTTCTGCCTGCCTGGCCGTTTTTCAGGCGGGGTATCTGTTTGAGGTTCACACGGATCTCTTTATAGATTTCCTTCAAAACCCCATGGAAAAAAAGCTTTTACTTTTAGCAGGGTTGGATTGAGCTAATTTTTTTTCTGAAAGTAGCTAACAGGCCCTCTGCCTCACCGGCA
>CAYREN010000349.1:0-5538 GCA_964423255.1 uncultured Roseivirgaceae bacterium
AAGTATAACCCCGCTTTCAAGTTATTCAGGTCTATTTCTTTTCCGGTACCGTTGGAAATCTGGTTTCCAAATGAATCGACAACAGAATAATCAGAGGCTCTTGATAGTGTAATTTTATCCACAACCATGCTTGGAAAAAAACTAATCGGTTCTACATCGTGAAAGTATGTAAATATCCCACTAAAGAATATTTTTCCATCGTTCTGAACATATTTGATCCTGTATTTATTATCGAAGGAATGATGGTTGGGTTTTACAGAATATTGATTTGAATCAAAAGAACCTTTTCCTGAAACTGTCTGGGAATTTATCCAATTTTTATTTCGATAATGCTCAAGGTGAAATTTGCCGTATGGCAATTCGCCAATAGTTATCCACTGTATAGAAATTGCATCGGCATTTTCGCTAAGAAATTGAAATTTGCTTTTACTTCTGACTACCTGTGGATTGATGATTTTAGGCTTGCATCCATCTTTATGTACTATCTTTATAAATACCGGATCGCCAATTGCCAGTTTCGAAAGATTTATTTCAAAAGCTGAGGATTTCGGTGACCTATTGACCAATGTCTCATTTAAATATATCTCTGATGTACAAAAATTTATCTTATCTGTTGAAAGTGGATTTTGTACATAAATATTTTTACCCTGATATTCTCCGGTTATGGTGTATTCGGAATACTGCGAATGCACATTTATGGAAAGAAAAAGAGTAACTAATAAAACTATATACTTCAATTCGATTAATATTCTATCGTTTGTATTTTTTACAATCTACAAAAATGTCAATTTCTCATTTAGAAACCAAAATCTTTTATTTACTAACCTGGCTAGTCCTGGGATATCTTCGCTAACTGACACATCCCTTGAAATTGTAAATAGACTTCGCAACAGTTCCTTCCTGAGATATCCAAAAAACAACTTTGGTTTTCAAGCATATCCTTTCTGCGCTCTCCAATTAAAGTTCATCAGAATTCACTTTCCAAAATCTCATTTACAATTTCTTGTAGTTCCGTGATATGGTTGACAGTAATATCCCAAATCGTCCACATTTGAATATTGAAATACTCGTGGGCCGCA
Organism: uncultured Roseivirgaceae bacterium; assembly: GCA_964423255.1. Classification (GTDB taxonomy): domain Bacteria; phylum Bacteroidota; class Bacteroidia; order Cytophagales; family Cyclobacteriaceae; genus JAAUQL01. The sequence continues at coordinate 1,080 of CAYREN010000349.1, forward strand.
TAGTTTCTGAGTGCCCGGATCTTGAACCACGGATAAGGATATTTTTGGAGTAGATCATTATCAATATGCACAACTGCCTCTCCGATAATGATCAATTGGTACAAAACAGCATCCTGCACTTTGGTATCTGACAAAAATATTTCCTTGTCAATTCCTGTTACATATCGTGAAATTTTCTCGCAACCTTCCATAATGTGCAAGAGGCGCTGTTTGTTTCTGTCAATTAGACTTATCATAAATTAATTTCAAGTCGTTTTTTGCTGTTTCCAAAGCAAAGGGCTTTAATGCGCCTGACATGACAATATCAAATTTTCTCATAAAAATATTTTGCAAATCTTCCTGGATTTGAAAAACATCAAACATCGAAAAACCATTTTTTGCAGGTACATCTATCATCAAATCAACATCGCTCTTATAGTTTTCTTCACCTCGGGCAACACTTCCAAACAACCATGCCTGCTTTATGGCAGGATATTTTTTCAATTCCTTTGCCACGGCAGTTTTTAATCTTGTCAAATTTAATTTTGGCATCCTTAAATAACGAATCTTTTCTTCGGCAACCCTTAAAGCCTCTTCTCCCAATTCTTCATCAGCTATTTCATAAAGAATCTTATCGCTTAACCATGCAACAAGCATTTCGTTTTTATCTGCTCCAAAATATTTGGCAAGCATCTCTATTTGTGCTTTGCTGGATTTTCGCTTACCGGTTTCAATCTTGCTCAATATGGCCTGATCTATATCGAGGTATGCCGCCACCCTTCTTAGTGGCTCACCTTTTTCTTCCCGCAATCTTCGAATAACTTCTCCTATCTTTTCCATTGTTGAACAAAAAAATTTTGACAAATATTGTCAAACGTATTTACATTTGCAAATTTTTCAACTCTAAAATGAAGTTAATTCAAAATAAACAGGCTGACGAATTTATGTTCTCTATCAAGTTTAGGAGTTAATTATTTAACACCATCTCCTCCAAACTTTCCACCCAAAGATCATGGGCATTCAGACTTTCTACCAATTTCCATTCTTCACCACCATTTTCAATAAAAAATTCTTTAAACTCCTTCCCTACTTCAATCGTCGTTTCCAGACAATCAGCCGTAAAAGATGGACAAAAGACCAGTATTTTCTTTTTACCTTCCTGAGCAAGTCGCTTTATTTCATCTTCAGCATATGGTTGAATCCATGGGCTTTTACCCAACCGGGATTGAAAAAATATTGAATAACCATCTTCACCCAAATTAAGCTGATCGGCTAATTTTCTGGAAGTTAAAAAGCATTGCGCTCTGTAACAAAACTGGTTTTTCGGATGGCTGGTTTTACAACATTTTTCATTAAGTCTGCAATATCCATCAACTGACGATTTATAAATTTGCCGCTCGGGCAATCCGTGATAACTAAATACCACATGATCAAAATCCATATTTTCCATATGCCTCATTCCAAGTTCTGCAAAAGTTTTAATCATCAAATCATTGTCGGCAAAGCCATTTATAAAGTCAATATTTGGCAAGATCAAATTACCTTTTACATCATCCATCACCTGCTCAATCACAGAACCGGTAGTTGCAGAAGCATATTGCGGAAAAAGAGGCACAACAACTATTTTGTTAATATGGTGAGCTAAAAGTTCCTGGATTGCAGAGGCAATTGATGGAGATTGATATCGCATACCCAAAGCTACCACATAGTCATTGCCAAGTTTCTGACCCAATTTTTCTTTAAGATCGATACTGTGAAACATCAATGGCGAACCTCGTTCTTGCCATAGCTGCTTGTATATTTTGGCTGACTTAGGTGCGCGGAAAGGTGCGATGATCAGATTAACTAACATCCATCTGGAAAAGAATGGAATATCAATTACCCTTTTGTCCATTAAAAATTCTCGTAGATATTTTCTTACATCGGGAACAGCTGGACTATTCGGTGTCCCCAAATTAACCAATAAAACTCCCGTTTTTGCTTTTGTCACTTCCGATAGATATTTATATTGTCTGCCAAATTTAAAATATAAATCATTTGAAAAATCCAATGGTCAGTATTATTTGTTTGTGCCACAATCATGAGCGATTTGTGGAGCAGGCGATGGAGTCGGTTTTGCATCAAACCTATGATAATATTGAGCTGATTGTAGTTGATGACGCAAGCATTGATGGCAGCAAGGCCATCATCGAAAACATGTCAAAAACCCATGGGTTTCAAACCTTTTTTATAAGTGCAAATCTTGGCAATTGCAAATCATTCAATATTGGGCTAGGGCTTTCCAATGGAAAATACATCATAGATCTGGCAGCAGATGACCAATTGTTGCCGGAAAGAATTTTAGAAGGTGTAAAAAATATTGAAGCTAAAGGAAAAGATTTTGCGGTAGATTTTTGCGATGTTGATTTGATCGATGAAAATGGCAGAAGTCTTGGTACGCATTTCAAAAGAGATGATAATGGCAAAATCATTGGTGCTGTGGAGGAAGGTGATCTTTATCAAACCCTCGTGGAAAAGTATTATATCTCTGCTCCCTCGATGATGATGCGTCGAACTGTATTGGAAAAATTAAATGGCTATGATGAAAACCTTAGCTACGAAGACTTTGATTTTTGGGTGCGGTCTGCAAGAAATTATAAATATACTTTTACCAACAAAATCCTTGTAAAGAAACACATACTATCAAATTCTCTATCTTCCATCCAGTACAAAAAGAAAAACAGACATTGTATGAGTACTGCCTTGGTTTGTGAAAAAGCATTTAATTTGAATAAATCAGAAAGTGAAAATTTGGCGCTACTCAAAAGGACCAACTATGAGTTGAAATGGGCGCTCGTTACAGAAAATTGGGAGGCTTCGCGAAAATTTTTAACGTTAAAGAATAAACTTCAAAAATTCTCTTGGGATCATGGAATATGGAATTTGATGATAAAGATTAAGCCTCCTTGGTTTTGGTTTTTACAATTGTTCTTTTAAAAAAATACTTATCGCAAAAAATATGCAATTGCCAATCCCAGATAATTTCCGATGGCATATCCTAAAATCCCTATCGTAAGACCAGAGATAATTAATTCCTTATTCTTCAATGCTCCTGCTACTACCGGTACAAATGGTGGTGAATAGGTAAGTGCAGTGATGGTAATGATGGTCGTATCGGTGTCAACTTTAAATAAATAGGAGAGCATAACATGAATTGTAATAGATCCTATCACAACCAAAGCCACAAAACTAAAGAGGTGCAAATATTTAATATTAAACATGCTGGAAAAATCTCCCATGGAGGCTACAACAAGTGAAAAAATAATAATGAAATACATCCCTAATTGAAAAGTAAATTCTATTTTGTTGATTACTTTAATGTTGCTGCAAATCAAACCCAAGGTAGTAATTGACAATATCACAGTGACCATCTGGCTCGATTCCGGCACCAACAGACTTAAGCCACCTCCTATGGAAACTATAATTATTGAAAGACCTAAACCTTTTAATAATTCCAGTGTTGCTTTTTTAGAAAACATCCCCACAAAACTTTCAATATTTTCATCCTGACCATCTATTTTTTTTAATGGAAAATTACTCTCTCTGGTTTTGAAGCTTGGAAGAAAGGTATTAAAAAACCGCTGTGCCACAGTCAACAGAAAAAGTAGGAGAACTGCACAAATTACCATATCATATGAATGTGTCAATAAAAATATGTTGGAATCAACATCAAGGACTGTGCCGATAGCGGCGAGGTTTGGGGTACCTCCTGTATAAAGACCTACAAGTAACCCTGTTATTTTCCATGATTCATCAATGCTGTCCTTAAATATATAATATCCAATAAAAATGGCTACCAGTAAAGAAACCATTGCCAATACCAAAGACAATAATGTTCCTTTGGCCAGGCTGATCCATTTCTTAAAATCCATAGAAAAAAGAAGCAATGGAACGGCCAATAATATAACAATGGAAAGCAACGTATTTTGTGTAGCCGCTACTTGATTTGCTACGATATCTAATTCCTCAATTAATCCTTGATCAAATAACTGGTTTACTTCATTAGAGGGCATTGAAGATTTGCCATGCAATAATTCGAGAAGTCGATTACTCGCTCTGGGCAAAATACCAATATTGCCAAAAATCAAGCCGAAAAAATATGCCAACACCACGGCACCAATTTTATCTAAAAATTCATTTTTGTGCGATAAGTAGATAATCAAAATTGGAAATAGAAAATAAAACAAAATGAGTAGTATTGTCATTTCTCAATTATATTTTCTTCAATGATCAAGGTCAATATTTTTTATGATTATCAAAACACTATTACTTTTAGGTGATTTTATCAGTGGCGATTAAAAAATAAATTACTCTCCCTGCGCCAAAGAATATCCTTTTTCTCCATCGAAAGTATACAAGTTTTCTGTTTTGATAAAATCGTACCCAGCTTCTTTTATTTCATGAAGCAGAGATAAAATCTGATCATGCGATATTGACTTGT
>CAYREN010000350.1:0-5510 GCA_964423255.1 uncultured Roseivirgaceae bacterium
AATTTATTCTTTATTTCAATGAGCTTGTTTTTATTATTTGTTGCAAAACAAATTCTCATATGTCAGTCTTTACAAATTTGATATTCTTTTAATATCCAAACCAAATACCAATACAGCATTTGCCGGGATTGCATCTCCTTGTGCATTTTCTCCATAGCCGTAAATGGAAGGTATAAATATTGTCGCCGAATCATTTTCATGAAGATTAACGATTCCCATTTCAAAACCTGCAATTAAACTTCCTGCACCAAAAGTAAAGTCCAGGGTCTGATTTGATTCGTAAGACGAGTCAAATATGGTTCCATTTAATAATTCACCCTGGTAATGTAAAGATATCGCTGCACCATTTTTTGGAGTTACATTGTTGCCTGAGCGGTGAATAGCATATCTGGTTCCAAATACAGAGTCTATTTCTGCAGTAATATTTTTGTCTAAGATATATTGATCTATCAATTCGTTCTCCTGTTTTAGCCTATTAATTTCAACAAATTTAATATCATAAACGAGAATACTATTCGGTGGTACGTTTTGATAAGTTTTATTCTGAAAACCTCTTGGAGAAGGAACATAAATAGTCGCGGAATCACCAGCAAATAAATTCAACAATCCAACTTGAAGACCATTTGTAATAGTTGCATTTCCTGGATTCTCACCACCCAATACAATATCTATTGGATTTCCATCGAATGTATTTACGAAATCTTCGCCATCAAGTGTGTATCCTTTGAAATGTGCTGAAATTTCTATTCCGGCAATCGTTTTAAAACCATCTCCAGATTTATGAATTTCAATAAAAACTCCTGATGCAGAATCGATTTTTGCATTTATCCCATTTGAAGAAAGATAACTATCTATCTCCTTAACATCATTTGCTAAATATTCAAAGGGATCATATGTTTCAACATCACTCTTTGAGCATCCTTGAAGAAATAGACCGACACTCAAAAGCATTGTCAATATTCTTCCTCTCCTACCAACCTCTTGTAATCTCATAACTTTATTTAATTTATTTTCTCAATTTCTATTAGTTCTACATCAAATTTCAATACACTATTTGGTTTGATTGTTGCTCCTGCACCTCTTGGCCCATATGCCAATGTTGATGGAATATAAAGTGTTCCTTTTCCACCTGGTTTCAACAGTGCAATGCCTTCGTCCCAACCCGGGATTACTTGTCCTCTACCTATCGAGAACGAGAATGGTTCGTTACGATCGTAAGAAGAATCAAATTTTGTCCCGTCAAGAAGTGTTCCAGTATAATGTACCTTCACATTTTCTCCAGGCTCCGGGTGGTTGCCTGCACCTTCAATTTCGATCACATAACGCAACCCCGACTCAGTTGATTGCGCAGTGATACTATTTTCTGATAAGAAACTTTCTATAATTTCTATATCCTTTTCTAATATCATTTCGCCTTTCGCTAAAGCATCTGAATTCATTTGTTCCTGAGTCAAAATATTTGCAACACCTATACAAAACATAAACGAACCTTCTGGATCTATTCCCGGAGGGATCGGTGCTTTAAAAGACTCAGCAAAGAGTGTTTTGGTTGGAATCTTAATTAATATAGAATCATCTTCTTTGATCATCTTAAAAGCTTTGTACAATGGACCCATTGTTTCCCATTGCTGCATATTGCAAGGTACATTTGCAGGTCTTTCTGTAGTGGTTTCAAAAATAACAGAATCTTTTTCATTCATGTATTTCATATTATAGACTACAATTTCACCTTCTTTAGGAACGTCACCACTGCCCCTATTGATATATTTATACTCAAAGCCATCTTCAGAAACTTGAAATTTTTCTGACCCACAACTAAAGATTAACCCTACAACCACTATGGCCATAATCGTATTTAATACTTTTACATTCATTTTAATTCGTTCTATTATAATTTTTATTTAATTGATTTTCATATGTTTTTGCAATGGTTTCAAATTTCTCAACAGTTTCTAATAGACTGAGATCAGATTTTCCTCCTGCAGCATTTGGATGCCCTCCACCACTAAAATGATTTCTGGCAAAATCATTGACCGAAAAATCTCCTTTGGATCTCAATGATAGCCTTACCGCCTCTGGTCTTTCTATGATCACCGCCGAAAAGACAATACCTTTTAGAGAAAGCGCATAATTTACCAAACCTTCAGTATCGCCTGTCTTGGAGTTGAATTTTTTCAATTCATCAGCACTAATCCAGAAATATGCAATTCGTAGTTTTTTCAGCACCTTAAGCTTTTGGCTGAGTGCATACCCGGTAAATTTTAATCGATCCAGTGAGTTGTTATCATAGATAAATCTGCCTACGCTTGCAATATCTGCTCCAAGTCCAATAAGATCTGCTGTTACTAAATGTACATTCTTAGTGGTATTTGGGTGCTTAAATTGACCTGTATCTGTCATGATACCGGCATACAGGCACTCGGCAATACCCTTGTCAATATATTGCCTGTCACCAAATTTGATGATGAGTTCATATACCAGCTCAGCAGTAGCTGCCGCTTTTGTACTCCACAACTCGAAATCCGCAAATTTCTCTGGGTCCAAATGATGATCAATCAATACCTTTATGGCAGAGGCTTTTCCAACCATTTCTCCCAATTTATTAATTCTGTATAGGCAATTAAAATCCAGACAAAATATGATATCGGCCTCATCTATAAGTTTTGAAGATTTATTTTTATTTCCAGCTTCAAAATTTATCACCTCTTTTTGTCCTTCCATCCAATTAAGAAATTCAGGATAATCCGAGGGAGAAATCACAGTTACCTCATGGCCCTTCTTTATTAGATAAGCTGCAAGACCAAGCGAAGAACCCAATGCGTCGGCATCTGGTTTGTAGTGCGTAGTGATAACAATGTTTTTTGGAGTTTCTAATAACTCCTTCAATGATTTTAATTTTTGCATATAAAAAGCCCAATTAAGGGCTGTCATAAACTAAGGTGCAAAACTGCGAATAAAAACTTTAATAAAAAATTCTCTATTACTTAGAAATATTGCGGCGTAAAAATTTGATGCCTGGGGATTGATCCACTCAACAACTAATCATTGACATAATTTGGTGTGGAAATATGCGTCAAGCTTAGTTTTAAGAACAATATATTTTATGAGATGCTCATCCTGATTTCCAGCCTAAACGGTAGATGGGTATTTCAATATCCGTGCAAATAATGGCTTTAGATCCTGAAATGAACTTGCTGGAAGCTGGCGGATTGGTGATAGAACCATTTATTCCAATACTTCATAAACCACCAATGGTACGGCCTTATTTTTTAATTTCACATCCCCTACTTTATTACACTTAAAAGACTCTTTTATTTTTTCATAATTAGCCTCATTTATTAGAATCTGCCCTTCTTCAGCTTCAGCTTGCAAACGTTGGGCAATATTTACTTCATCGCCGATAACAGTATAATCTAGTCTACGCAAGGCTTCTGAGCCTATATTTCCGGAAATCACCTGGCCACTGTTAATGCCTATCGTGACTTTAGGTGAAAAAGTTATATCTGATAATATGGGTAGTTCTTCAATCATTTTTCTTGCCGCAAGACATGCATCAATTGCATTGTCGAGATGATAGTCTCCTCGAAAAACAGCCATTATTGCATCTCCAATAAATTTGTCAATATACCCATTTTGGGCAATGATCTCTTTGACCATCACATCAAAATAGCTATTTAACAACTTCACAACCATATCCGGCGACTCATTTTCGCTGATTTTAGTAAAGCTGCAAATATCAATAAAAACAATAGTTGCCTCTACCGTTTCATTTACCAGCAATGAAGACTCAAATTCACGGCTTTTCATAAAATTCAATACCGTTTCATCCACATACATTTTTAAGATATTGTTCTCCTTTATTGCCATTATTGTTTCATTCATCTGCGCTACATGATTGATTGTTTTTTCTACAGTCAGCTCCAGATCCTTAAAATTAACCGGCTTAGTGATGAAGTCGAAAGCACCGCAATTCATTGCAGTCCTGATATTCTCCATATCGCCGTAGGCAGAAATTATAATGGACTTGAGCAATGAATGCTTTTCATTTAGCTTATTAAGCAACGTTAAGCCATCCATTCCTGGCATGTTTATATCACTAAGTACAATCTCCACATCACTATGCACTTCCAGTTTTTTGAGCGCATCATTGCCGTTTACGGCAAAAACAAATTCATATTCGTGATCACGGATTTTCTTGCGAAATTTTTGTTTGATGAGCACCTCTAAGTCGGTTTCATCATCAACTACTAATATCTTTACCATCAATTCATAGTTTTTATTCTCGCCTTCAATTTACTAAAATCTACGGGTTTGTTTATAAAATCATCAGCCCCCAGTTCCATTGCGCTTTTATGATTTTCTTTATCGCCATACGCTGTTATCATCATTACCACCGGTGGTGGCTTATGATATTTTTGTTTAATGTTCTTTAGCAATTCCAGACCGCTCATGCCGGGCATATTGATATCAGATAGGATCAGTACAGCTTCACTCTCATATTTTTCCAGACAGGTCAATGCCTCTTCTCCAGAATAGGCAAACACGAAATCGAGTTCACCGCTTCTGATTTCTCGTCTAAAGCGCTGCTCAAATAATGGTCTTACATCTTTTTCATCGTCAACTACTAATATTTTCATAGGTTATATATTTGGTAATATGATTGTAAATTCTGTTCTTCTGAATCACTGATTTAAAGGATTACCTGATTTCACTGATTTTTTTATCGTCGAACTAATTGATTCATTTATACATTTGTTTTTTAATCCGTGTAATCCTTTAATCATTTTAAATCTGTGATTTAGACAACTTATAATTCAGACAACAGGCAATACAATTTTAAACTCCGAACCTGCCTCAACGGCAGGCAAACCTTCTCCTTCTTTACTTTCCACCACCAACTCCCCTCCATGGCCTTTGGTAATAATATCATAACTTAAACTCAATCCCAAGCCAGTTCCCTTGCCGGTAGGTTTGGTGGTGAAAAAAGGCTGGAATATTTTATCCCGGACTTGTTCTGGTATCCCTTTCCCGTTGTCTTTCACGCTTATCATAATTTTCCCTAAAGCCTTTTCTGTTCTCACTACTACCTCTGGTTTATATGTTTTGTCTTTAGGTGACGAACCTGCTTGTTTAGCAGACTGGGCTTCGGAGACCGCATAGAATGCATTATTGATTAAATTCAACAATACCCTACCAATGTCCTGGGATACAACATTGATTTTTGGTAAAGATTCATCCAGATCCAATTTAAAATCAGCATTAAATGATTTGTCCTTGGCTCTTAAACCATGATATGCAAGACGCAGATACTCATCTGCCAGCACATTAATATCTGTGAGTTCTTTTTTCCCGGTACTTGTCCTGGAATGTTCCAGCATGCCTTTGACGATACCGCTAGCCCTTTGACCATGATGGTTGATTTTCTCTTGATTGGAAACTAAGTCATCAGCTATTTCTGAAATTAATTCTTTATCAAACTTAGGTTTTTGAGTTTCTTCTTTTAGTTCTTC
>CAYREN010000351.1:0-5499 GCA_964423255.1 uncultured Roseivirgaceae bacterium
CAGGTGAAAACTCGCTGATAAAATTGACCCATTCATGAGGATTTTTGGGCAGAGTATGAATATCAGCAGTATCAATGCCTACTTTTGCTGCAATCTCCTTATTTTGTTTTCTAACAATAGCTATTGGGCGAAATCCATCATTAATAAGAACCGGCAGCAAATTTCCCCCAAGATAACCAAAGGCTCCTGTAACTATAACTTTAGGTGCAGGTCGTTCAGAGAGATTAATCATTGGGCAAAGCATAATCTTCCAAGTTTAAAATTCTAATCGTAGCAACCCAAGTCAAAAGACTGCTCACAGCAAAGTACAAAGAGAATCCATAAGCAAATATCTCCAAGGAAGCTCGTTCTTTAAGGAAAAAAATAAAAACTAGATAACATAAAAATCCAATAGATGTATTCACAAACAAAAGCCTATGCCTGTCATATGCAAGAAGCACAGGAGCGTTTATAAAATTACTTGCACCCAAAAAAACTCCTACCAACATATTTCTGAGTACAGGAGATGAGTAAACTGCAGTACTTTTATTAATCCATACAGAAATTATAACATTAGATAGCATACCAATAACAATGACAACGACAAAAATTAAAATATTATTCACCAATTGCAGTTTTATAAAAATTTTCACTTGATGTTGCATATTATTTTTCAAAGCCAAAAACCTTGGATAGGCAACAGTTGAAAAAAGTGATGAGATTTCCCAAATTCTTACCGCTATCGAACAGGCTACATTATAGAACCCCACACTATCGACACCCAACAATTTAGACACTAATACTTTGTCAATATTTGAAAACAACCTCCAAATTAATGCATTACCAGATGCAAACAAGCTAAATCCTATAATTTCTTTAAACAAACTCTTGTCGAATTTATATACATTTAAAAGCTTAAATAATGAAACCCTCTTCACGTGGTATACTAAGAAAATATTTGAAGCAACCAACGATACAACCAAACCCAATAAAGCGCCTTTCACGCCATAAAAATATAGAAAAGCCGAAGACACTATGACCTTAGACAAATCCAAAATTCCCTGTGCCTTATTTGATATATATATCATCTCAAAAGCGTTCAAAATCGCTGATAAATTTGAATTTAAAAACATAAAAACAAATATCAAAACAACAAGAAACAATTCTGTCGCATCAACACCAGTAATACCAACAAAGGAAAACATGTAATTATGACCGAGCAAGAACACACAAAACACAACAGCAATATACCCCACAGACATCCCCATTAGAGTTGAGTAAACAGATTGCAGTGTGTTCTTATTCTGTCTGTTTTCACCAATATATTTCACAAATGCATTATTCACTCCCGCATTGAAAATCAGCCCTAAATTAACAAGAGACAAATACAAAACATATGTGCCGTACGCCTTGACCCCTGAAATTTTCATAAACAGTGAGATAAAAATAAAATTCAACAACAGCATCAATATTTTATAAAAAACTGATGACAGCAAATTTTTTCTTAGCAACTCATCAAGCATTTAATTATATTTCCATCTCGATAGATCTACCCCTATTAGCGACTCAACATCTTCAATATCTTTTTCATAATACTTAAAGTACAATTCTTTTCTTTTTGCTAATGGCAACGACTCTTTATCTTCATGAAAAAACTTACTTGAATAAATATATTGCTTAATTTTTTTTATTTGCTCAGCATAATGTAAATATATTGTAGATTTTTTCAAAACATCCTTCACCCTATTTCTTTTAACCAAGAAATTATAGATAACAGGATGCTTAATTTTAGATGTTGACCCTTTTTTAATATTTATATAATTAAGATTGTCCACCCAACCGTCTTCAATTTCAAGAAAATGAGACAACGAACGAAAGAACTCTCTTCGATTCCTAACAAAATCATCAAACAAAAGAAAACAAAACTGTTTTCTTTTAAAGTTTTCCATAAAAAAATGTAAATTTGGAGACAATTGTGTGTTCTCTATATAGTTAAGGAAATATGCCTTTCCTCCTCCTCCTATATCATGCAGCCTTCCCTTTCTCATCCTTTTCTTTATTGTATCTTCCCTTATTGCCAAATCAAAAGGCAAATTTTCCCACACATTAGCAAACATATGATACGATGACCATAGCCGGTCGACAGGATTTCTGAGCACAACTATAAATTTAATGGAGTCCTTTTTGTCACCATACATTTCTGCAATATTTTTAACGGTATTCCTGTAAAAATGGAAGTAAACAGGGGACACCTCACCAGTAACATATTCACCCTTCTTCTCAAACAAAGCTGTATATTCATGGTCCTCCACAACACTATTAGAAAAGCCCTTCATTTCTTCCATTCCACGAAAGGCAAAAAAATTCAATTCTTTTTGAGAAGGCATATAAATATCAGGTGCATATTTTTTTAAATAATAAAAAATAGATGTTGTTCCTGATTTCCCGGGAGATAAAAATAAAAAATCTGGCAAACTATACCCTTTTACTTGCATTTAAATCTCTCCTTTTTAAGGAAAAGTGCCTTTCTAAGGTAATCACTTATCAACGGGGGATAAAACAACATCGAAACAGATAAATAAAAGAACCACAAAACAGCAGGTTCCCTTTTAGTTCTTGCAGCAATATATTTCTTATAGAAAGGTTGAGCGCACTTCCAGAGTTTTTTTTCCCATGTGTTCTCTTTAACAACAAGGGGAAAATCGACACCATTCAAAACGGAATAATAAGATTTGTAAGCCAGATTTTGATACTTTCTCTGTAAATATCTATTTTGCACGGTCAATCCATCCATGTTCATTTCACAATGAGTTAGAACATCTCCTAAGCAATGCAAATTACCCAACATTATTGCCCGCAAATAAAGATCAAGATCCTGTGCCATCTTGAACTCTGGACGATAATTAATAAAATGTCGAAAAACTATTGAAGAGTGCTCAAACACACCCCTCCGGCCATGTACGAACTCCAAAATATCATCATGACATTCAGCAAACCAGGAACGCCCCACAACATCCCGATCTTTTGAAAGATACAGACATTGCGTGCCCAAAACTACAACATCAGGGTTCCTTTCCATGAACAAAATTTGCTTTTTGAGCTTATCGGGCAACCATACATCTCCAGCATCAATTCGGGCAATATATCTTGCATTACTTTTCTCAACCTGCTCATACAAGTTTTGAGTAAGCCCCACATTGACGGATTGAGTAACAAGTGTCACCCTTGAGTCCAGCCCAGAGACATGTTCAATCAAGGCTAATCCGTCCCTGCTGGTAGTCCCATCATCAATCAAAACAAACCTGAAGTCAGAAAATGTTTGATCTAAGACTGAATTAACTGTCTCTAGCAATGTGGGTTTGGGGTTGTAGACAGAGCAGAGGACATCAACAATATGACCTTTATTGCTTTTATCCTTTCTCAATTATCTCCACCCAATGCTGGATAATTTTTGGCACACCAAATTCTCTTGAACGTTCATGGCCCAATCGTGACAATTCACTACGCAACTCTTGATCATCGCATAGTTCCAACAGAGCCTCTGCCAAAGCCTGCTCATTACCAACCGGGGCAAGTTTGCCGTATCGGCCATCAGCAAGGATCTCTTTAGGTCCACTGTTACAATCAAAAGCCACAACAGGTACACCAGCCGCCATTGCCTCCAACAGCACATTCGGCATTCCTTCCCAAAGTGACGAAAGGCAAAACACATCCACTTCAGACAGGAATAATGCTATATCTGACACCCACCCCTTAAAAACTACATTACGCAGACATAGCTTATCTGCAAGTGACAACAAATTTTTCTTCTCTGGCCCCTCTCCAATTACAGTTAACCGAGCCCCAGGGAATATCTTTTGTACTTTGGAAAATGCTCTCAGTAAATGCCTTTGACCTTTTTGGCGATCCAGGCGAGCGATATTTACAATATGGCATGAATCATCTTTAACTGTACAATTGGATTTAATTTTATCATTGCCAAAATAGTGCAAATCAACAGGATTATATATGACCTTAACCGGAAGATTACAACGAAATACTGTTTTAATATCCTTTGCAATCGCATAAGAATTGCATGTAATAAGATCACCCTGGGCTAAGGCCCATCCAAAAATCTTTTTTTTCAGATAACCCAAACGGGCTTGCTCCAAAAAAGTTGATTCATGATTTCTAACACATAAAATAAGTCGGCTGCTCCTGGTGAGAATTCCCAAAAACCTGGCAATAGCTGAGATAACAATCGGGACTTCACCAAATGATAAAATTACATCGGGACTTCTCCTTTGATTGTGCAACTTGAACTGCCGAACCCATTGCACATACTTTCTTATACCCCCTCGGGCTATCCCTTTGAGAGCTGTAATTTTTATATTATCCAAACTTTCAAAGGGACTGTTAGACGCCTGCTTCAGTACCAAACAATCAACAGAATATTGCCTGTCCAATTCAGGCAATAGTGTTTGAATCACCCGCTCCGTGCCGCCGGGAGAGATATTTGGGAAAAAAAGTTGTAGAGATTTGTGCGTGTTTGACGAACAATCAGAATTAACACTAAAAGGTGAAAGCAAATGTATCTATCCTCAAAAAAACATTAACAATGTAGGCAATAAGGTAATTCAACTGGTGCCAGTTCAGGTGCTACGAGCTATAATCTTTTTTCATGTAATTTATAACATAGTCCAGTTGCACTTGAGAAAGCCCCCCATACACCCCAACCCAGAAAGTATTGTTCATAACCAGGTCAGTATTTATTAGATCAGCAATACTCCTGTATCCGGTGCCAGAGTGTCGCATGTCATCAAAACAGGGATGCTTGAGGAGATTACCGGCAAAAAGCATTCTTGTCTGAATACCGTTTTTTTCCAAATGTGCGACAATCTCATCACGGCTAAACCCGGCTTTATCTCGAACCGTTAGCAAAAAACCAAACCAACTCGGTTCAGAATTTGGGGTTGCTTCAGGCAAAATAAATTTATCAGTAAGATCAGCAAGACCCTGATGCAATTTTTGCCAGTTTTTCTTACGAGCCTCTATAAACTCAGGCAGTTTTTCAAGCTGTGCGCACCCTATAGCTGCCTGCATATCTGTAACTTTGAGGTTATAACCAAAATGGGAATAAACATATTTATGATCATAGCCAAAGGGCAGCTCGCCAAACTGCTGGCTGAATCTTTTCTTACAGGTATCGTCCTTACCGGAAGCGCACCAGCAATCACGGCCCCAGTCACGGAATGACTCAACAAGTCGTTTCAACATGGTATCATTGGTGTAAACAGCCCCACCCTCCCCCATGGTCATGTGATGGGGAGGATAAAAACTGGAAGTGCCAATATCACCGAAGGTGCCGGTATAACGCCATTCTCCATCATAAAAATATTTTGAGCCAAGGGCGTCACAATTGTCTTCAATAAGCCAGAGATTATTTTTATCACAGAACTCTTTTACCGCTTTAATATCAAACGGATTGCCAAGGGTATGGGCCAGCATCACCGCTTTGGTCTTTTCTGAAAGAGCCAATTC
>CAYREN010000352.1:0-5487 GCA_964423255.1 uncultured Roseivirgaceae bacterium
TGTTAGCAATCACTGTACCCAACAAAAATCCTGCATGATCTATCAGCGCTCTGCCTGTCTCCAATATCAGTAAAGGGAGCTCTTGGGGATTTAACGGACTGTTGAGTAGTGCCGAAGCTATGGCTTCACTATATTCTTCTAAAGGCGGAACCATATCTGTTCCCGGCAGGTAAGCACCTTTCAAGTTATTTTGCGAAGGAAAGCCACCCCCTAAATCAATGTATTCAATCTTCTTATTAAATTTTTGTTTGATGCGAATTGCAAGCTCTGAAAGCTTTGTAGCGGCAACTTTATACGCATTCGGGCTGAGCATAAAAGTACCGATATGAGTATGCAATCCTACAAGGTTCAATGTGCCTGCTGCCATTATTTTATTGATGGCATCCCATGCTTGGCCATTTTCATAATTCAGTCCAAATCGATCCCACATAGGATAAACCCCAGTATCCATATTTACCCGTATGGCTACTTTTGGTGTTCGTTCAGAATCTCGAGCCAATTCAATGAGGGTGTAGAGCTCATCGAGGTGATCGATATGAATCAGTGACCCATTTTTTATAGCAAGTTTGAGGTCATCAATGCTTTTATCCGGGCCGTTGAAAATAATCTTTTCTCCAGGGACACCATTTAATAATGCTTTGTTGTATTCATAACCGGAAACTACTTCAGCCCAGCTACCTTCCTGGTGAAAGATATTACAAACTGCATTCAGGTAATTGGTTTTGTAAGACCATGCAAATTGAACCTTTGGATATCGCACAGTAAACGATGTGTGTAGATCACGGTATTTATTTCTGATTTTATCTTCCGACAACACGAAGAGCGGTGATCCGTACTTTTCTATTAATTCTTTAACCGGAACACCATCGATATCACGCATCGGATGGTTTTCAGTGTTCATCCCAAATTTGTTCATCAGCCCTGTATTGAGCTTCTGTATAACCGGCCGTTCATATTTTAATTTTTCCATTTTAATCGTTTTTTCTATTTAATTTTTTCGGGAGATCTATGATTTGGATAAAACACCCTGTGTAGAAAATTTTTGAAATTCTGTAATGTCAGTGATCAACTCCCACGCATATCTCACAAACATTTTGCCTGAAATATATTTGTCATATGGTGTTACCGGGAAGTTCATGCCAAGTTTGATAGCTGCAGCAGGGAGATTTTGCTCTGCGGCTACTGTTAAATAAATCCATGCCGGAAACCGGGGATTTACTTCCAATAGCATTAGTTTGTCATCTTCTGATCGCATAAATTCCAGTTCAAATCCGCCACGCCATTTTGTAGCCTTAACAAATTTTCTGGATATTTCGATTAATGAGGTATCTTCCAAAACCACACCGGACCATCCCTTTCCTCGATCTGTAATAAATAATTTTCGCATTGGAATCGCTCCTATGAGATTTCCCTTGCCATCTCCAAGCCCTGCGATATCAATTTCTGTTCCTTGCACCATTTCCTGTATTATTACCGGGAGACCCCATTTCGCACTGAACATATTAAAATATGCTACAATCTGTCCACGGTTAACAACTTTGTAAGCTTCATAAAAAGAACCCTTAACAAATACAGGATATTCAAATTCATCTTCCAGTTTTTCTATTTCATCTAATGAATTTATGTACCATGTTTTTGGTGTCGATAAACCATTCTTTTCACAAAAATCAGAAAGATGCATTTTATCAATATTGGTAAGCATTTCAGCATCCGGTAACAGTGTTTGAATACCATGTTGTCTAAGTGTTGGTGCGATCTTTATGAAATTTCTAAGTTCTGCATCAAAGTTTGGGATGATAAAATCTAACTTTTCCACGGCGTGAATGTATAGCAGCCTGTTTAAAAGCTGATCACTTCCGGCAGATGGGTAGGGCACCTGATAACTGATATCCACAAGATCATGCATATATACACCCGGTTCCATAGTTTCATAAGAAATGCCAACAATTTTAAGATCAAAATCTTTGCATGCTCGTAGTGAGCGGATAACTCCAACACCCGGCCCTGGATTGTCAATTGCATTTAATGCCGTAACTGCTATTGTTAATTCTTGCTTATTCATCAATATCAACGAGGTTAAGTTGGCGCATGTGTGCTAAAAAATCATACAAATCTCCATCCAGTCTTTCGGGAGTCACATCGTATTTATCATTTAATTTAATTTTCATTTCCTCTTCCGAAAGATTGGATTTTATCATTTCCAGAATTTCTGTGGCTATTGGATTTATAGAAAATGAATCACCTGTTGACCCATTAAACAGTACACCGGATTCACTTACAGCAATGTGTTTCTTGATATTCATTTCTTTTATTTATTTATATTAGGAATGTAAAATTCTTACTAAACTCAAAACTCTTTAGTGACAATATTCACTTATAAAGCGTATATGGGCTTTTATTAAACGAAGTGTGAAATAGTATCAACAAACGGTAAAAAATTATCAACTAAAAAAAATGAATGCCTAGTTAGAATTTGGAGTTTAAGGCATTTGGTTAATAATGTGGTTTTATTGATCTAAGCTCTTTTCAATTCTAACATTTTTTCTAAGTTAATAGTTCATTAAAGAATGATTTATTAAACTTGCTTTTTAACCAAAATAATTATCAAAACCTTATCTACTTAAATTTATTAGCATGAGCACCAACAGAAGAAATTTTTTAAAGAAATCCATAGCCGGTGCAACTGGCCTATCTATCGGAAGTAGTGCAATGGCATCTACAGCTAAAAGCTATTCGAAGATTATTGGAGCAAATGATAGAATTAATGTTGCTATTGTTGGCTTGGGAAGAAGACTTGGTGCATATCTTGATCCAATATCCAGAAAAGAAAGCAATGTAGAGTTGCTTTATCTTTGCGATGTTATGAAAAGTCAAAGAGAAAAAGCTGCAGGTCGATTTGCAAAAGTGATAAAGAATAAACCAGTTCTGGAAAATGATATTCGTAAAGTACTTGAAGACACCAAAGTGGATGCTATTTTCAATGCCACTCCAGATCACTGGCATACTCCTGGTGCTTGCATGGCAATGGAGGCCGGAAAGCATGTATATCTGGAAAAACCATGTAGTCATAATCCTAAGGAAGGTGAGCTGGTTGTGGCATTTCAGCAAAAATATAATAAGGTTGTTCAGATGGGAAATCAGCAGCGATCTTCCATCGAGTCAATTGCGATTATTAAAGATATCCATAATGGAATAATAGGTAATGCCTATAAAGCTGTGGCCTTTTATACTAATGGAAGAGGAGAAGTTCCTATACCTAAGAAACAAGCTCCGCCTGAGGGTTTGGATTGGGATCTTTTCCAGGGACCATCTCCCAGAAAGGCATATGAAGACGACACATGGAACTACAATTGGCACTGGTATGGATGGGATTTTGGAACAGCTGAAATGGGCAATAATGCTACTCATGAATTGGATATAGCACGGTGGGCTCTTGATGTCAAGTATCCTTTGCATGTAGATGTATATTCAGGAAAATTTCATTATATAAATGATGGCTGGAGTATGTACGATACCATGGAAGCATCATTTCATTTTTCAAATAATCGAATCATCCAGTGGGAAGGTCAAAGCAGGAATAAATATGATACATTTGGCGGTGGAAGAGGGACGATTATATATGGTTCGGAAGGATCAGTTTTTATAAACCGTGGAGGATATAGATTGTATGATATAAAAGGAAAGTTAATTAAAGATAGTAAAGCTGCAGGCAATGAGTCTGGTACTGCACTTGGCGGTGGTGGTGATATGACTACCATGCATGCTACCAATTTTTTTGAAACTATCAGGGGAAAGGAAAAACTCAACTCTCCAATTGAGCAAGGAGTAGTCAGTCAGTTGTTGACACACTATGCAAATATCTCTTCACGAATCAGTAAATCATTTGATGTTGATGAGCAAACCGGAAGAATTTTTGACAGGGATGCCATGAAATTATGGAGTAGGGAATATGAGCCGGGATGGGAACCTAAATTATAAGGATAAATTGACCTCTCGAGATTGATCAATGATTTTCACATGTTCTGAGTGAATACCTCTTTAATTATAAAGAGGTATTTTTAGTTATTGATATTCCATCAAAAACTTATTGCACATTGACCATAAAAATAGATAAGAATGCTATCAAAAATGAAATCGCAATTGGCGCAGGCAAAGCGAATATTTATGGGCTTTTATTTATAGTTCCAATAATAATTCTACTGGGTATTCCATATTATTACTTTTGGTCAGAGCAATTTACAATTGAAAGGATTAAAGATTATTCGGAATTGCGGGATTCATGGACTTATTTGGACATTACAATAGGTATAATAATTTTACTTTTTTGCGTTGCGGCTCATGAGTTGCTTCATGGCTTGGGTTGGAGCAGGTATGCAAGAAATGGCTGGAAATCCATCAGCTTTGGAATAAACTGGAAATTTCTCACACCGTATTGCCATTGCAAGGAGCCACTATTAATGAGTAATTATAGATTTGGGTCTGTATTGCCTGCAATTGTTCTGGGCTTTATTCCTTCTATCATCGCTATTGTATTAGGAAATCTGGGATTAATGGTCTTTGGATTTTTTTTCACTTTTGCAGCTAGTGGAGATTTTTTGATATTGTGGTTATTGAGGAAGGAAAAGTCAAATGTTCTTGTTATGGATCATCCCGATAAGATTGGCTGTATTATTCTAAAAAAATTGCAATAAATATAATTCTTAGAAATGGTTGAGATCCAATATAATATTTTGTATTAAGTGGTTATTTCAAAATATAAATAAACTAACAGTTACATACACCATAATTCTGCTTGTTTTTCTGCTTTCATATTCATGAACGAAATCGAAAATTCTTTCATTAAATTTAGATGCAAGAATAAAAGTTTCAGTATATTTATTTTTTTATAAATGGAGCTTACTTAATTATTGGATCAATTTGACCAACGCCCTATGGGACTTCGAGATCATAATATTTATAGTCAACTATCTCTCCAAGAGATATTTAAAAAGTTGACAGAAACTCCCGATAGATCACTATACAATTATTTTTTCAACAAGTATTATCCCAAACTCGTTTGGTTTGCCTTGCTATTTGTAAAGCAGCACAGTGCTGCTGAAGAGGTTGTTTCCGATGTGATGTTCAATATTTTTAAAAAAAGAGCTAAACTGGCGGAAATGAATAATATCGAAGGATATATTTTTATTTCAGTTAAAAATCAGTCCTTGAAGTATTTGAAAAAGAGAAAAAGACAGGTTTTTATTGAGCATAAAGAAAGTGAGACTGACTTGCTCATGACTACTACTATATCCCCGGAGCATGAATTTCTTCAAGATGAATTTCATAATGTTGTAAGATCTACTATTGATGCCTTGCCACAAAAGCGAAAATTAGTTTTTAAATTGATTAAAGAGGATGGGTTAAAATACAACGATGCTGCAAAATTGTTAGATCTTTCTGTTAAAACAATTGAAACCCACATGGGATTGGCATTGAAATCTCTTAGAG
>CAYREN010000353.1:0-5476 GCA_964423255.1 uncultured Roseivirgaceae bacterium
TTAGGCATTCAGATTTAATTCTGAATGCCTTTTTTTGTTTTATATTGTCATTACACAAATTAATGTATCATATTTAATAATCCGGATGGTGAAAAGAAAAGAGTCTTTTCTATATGATTAATCACCGTAGCAAGGTCACACCACCCGGTTGCTCTATTACACCTCTTTCTGGTTCTGAAATACTTGTAAACTTAATGACATATGCGTATGTTCCTAAGGGCAATAGTTCTCCATTTTTCATGCCATTCCAGCCCTCGTCGACCATATAATTTATATCATCAGAAAAGTAGACTAGCTCTCCCCATCGGTTGTAAATGTAAATTTCAAAACTTGCAACATATGTTGGAAACACCTTAAATGTTTGATTTTCAGGCATCTGGGAGAAAGGGCTAAAAGCCGTAGGTGCGTAAATTGTAGGAATGCAATTTACATCTACCATTGTGGTATCTAGCGCCCAACAGTTAAAAACATTTTCAAGCTCAAAATTGTAGTTTCCTTCTTCAGTGATTTCAAAAATTCCAGGCATGGTTTCAAATATCTGACTACCCGTTTCTAAATTAAATGCTAAATATGTTATAAAATCTCCCGGCTCAATTATCGCAGATTCATTTGCCGGGGGCTCCGGACAAATAATATATCTAGGGTCTATGTTACTAGGTGTAGATGGAGCACGAGCAATCAGCAACTCTCCTGAGGCCATACAACTTCCTGAAACAGATGTGACATCTGACCGGAAAAGGCCTTCGTTAAATGTTTGTAGACTGGCAATGGTATCTCGCAGTTCAATATCATTCAAATACCACTTGTACCTTACTGATTGGTTTGGAACTATATTGGCTGTTAAAGTCACCAAATTTCCATCGTCACAGGCTTGTTGGTCTACCGTAACGGCAACATTTAGTTGTTCATAAACATCTACAAGCATTGTATCTAAACCCTGGCATCCAGTATTTTGATCCCTGACAATTATATCTAATACCTCAGAAGATGTAATTGTAATGGAAGGTGCAGAAGAATTGGTTGACCATAAGTATGAATAATTTGTTCCTGTCAAATTAGAAACACCAACTTGTCTGGCGCCATCACAGCCACTTGTTAATGGCGTGATTACTGGATCGGGAGATATCTCGAGATTTACTTGTGTTACAGCAGTTGTATCGCAAGGAGAAACATTGTCCCCATCTGTTGCAGTCACGAAATACTGACCAGATTCGGCAACTGTAACACTTGATCCAGTTCCGGTAAAATTATTTGGCCCTGTCCAATTGTAAGTCAATATCGGATCAGGGTTGGTTACAGAAATGATTGAGTTATCACTACAAATATCGAAAAGTGGTGCAATGGTCAAAGGCACATTTGTTTTTGGAGTAAAGACTATATTGGAAATCCTATCTGTACAACCATCTGCTTGAATTTGCAAATTGTATATTCCTGTCACAGGAACTGGAATTTCAAAATTGATATTGTTAGGATTTCCAATTGTTGATGTTCCCAACAACGAGTCAATTAATGTATAGACTATTGTACCAGGATCAGTAATCCCTGTGAGGGCAACATCAAGGGTGTCACCAAGACATTCTTGCCTTATGGTCGTAGTGATGGTAAATAGCACAATATCATCCACTACATTTATGGCATAATTCTGAGAGCATGAACTAATATTGTCTGATACAATCAAAGTATAAGTTCCGGCTGGAATAAGTGGCGAAATTGGATTGTTACCAATGGAGGTATTGTTTGCATCAAACCACTCAACTGATAGGTTTGTCAGATCGCTGGTTACCTCAATTTGTCCAGTGGCATTTCCACAAGTACTGTTTGTTATAGTATAGACTGCTTGAGGAGTTGGATTTATTGTAACTGATATGGTATCGTCATTGATACATCCGGTAAGACCATCAATCACATTTACATTATAAAGAAAAGTTCCAGGTGTGCTGGTATCTACCACTAGAAAACTGGCATTTGCATTTTGATTGAGCCCATCACGATACCATGTAAAAGTATTTGGAGGAAGACCGTTGGGAAGTCCTGTATTTAAAGGCGGTATGGAATCTCCCTGGCAAATAGTGATATTAGGTCCTAAATCAAATAATGGCCTGCCATCAAATACCTGGGTTGTGTCTTCCGATTCGCATCCTGCACCATTTATTATCCTTACTGAATAATCTCCTGGCAGGGTGACCTGAATACTTTGAGTTGTTGCACCAGTGCTCCAAATAAATTGTTTCCCTCCGGCATTGGTAGTATCTGCATCCAATACTAAAGGTCCTACACAAATAATATCGACAGGTGGAATGGTGGCGTCATCAGGAAATCCCGAAATATCAACCATCTGTACAAGCGTTGTGTCTAATCCGCATCTATTGCTAACATTAAAGGCGACTGTATAAATAGAGTCTGCTAAATATACATGACTTGCTGAATCGGTTGTTGCTGATCCACCATCTCCAAAAGTCCATAAGAATTCATCAATTATTGATGTGCCGTTTCCAATAAAAGTTGAAGTCTGAGTGATACACGCAGGTATTACGGTTGCTGCCGGCTGGGGAGTTTGCTGGAAATTACTTTGAACAAAATTAGGAAGACCCAATGAAGAAGTTCCTGTAATTAAATCAAATCCATTTGAATTGTAAGTAGAGTAAGTTAATGTATCTAAGTTTTCTGTTATAGTTCCTAAAAATTGCTGATCATCGCGTGCCACATAAATTTGCCCATCTGGCCCTGTCTGAATGGCACCCATATTTATACCCGGCTCATCAGCAATAGGAGGTCCAATCCTTGATTCTACAGAATCTTTATCATAATCATGTAATTTTAGTTCATATAATTTTGAGCCTGCCCCGACTGAATTATTAACTGTCACAAAAAGTTTGTCCGTATTCGAAGCAAACTCAACTCCATAAACCTGGAAAGGCGGATTGTTGTCAGGTAATTCTATTTGGAGATAGTTTGATAAGGTTCCTGTCATACCATCGAAATCAAAAATTTCGACATAATTTTTCCCTCCGCTTGACAAAGCTACCGCTAGTCGTGATCCATCTGACGATAGCTTCATATATCCATGACTGGCATTTTCCTGGTTTAAATCGTGCGAAGAACCTATGCTGGTAAGTACTGGATTACCAATACCTTGATTGGTTATTGGGTAAGCCCTAAAAGTATTATTACCTAATTCATGTGCAATGAGCCAAACAAAACCTCCTGGGTTCGTAGCTGTAATTCTCTCAGTCGATTTTTCAAATAGTGGTTTATCCTGTGTAACTACTTCTCCTACTGTACCACTACCAATTTCTTTGATATCGACAACAGAATAACTCAATACATAATCACCTCCTGCATTATAAACTGGTTTGGTTGTGAAAATGTAAAATAAGGTTTCGTCATCAGGGTATGGGATGATAAGTGCTGACTGACTCGAATTATTGTCACCACCAATGTTTGAACCTCCTGTCATAGGTACATGGTCTTGGTCATATACTATATTTCCATCAGTGTAGAACAAATTTTCGCCATTTCTCTCGGAAATTGACGAAGCCCCCTCCGGGGTATTTAGCTTTCCGTCAGAGACTGCGACAGGGGGTTGTTCGTTAAAATCTATCCCTGCATTTATTCCAAAATACCAATAATTGGCAACTTGTATTTGTTCTCCATACTCTTCAATATTGATACCATCATAAGATGTACAAGTGCCATAGTCTACAACAACCCAAAAATAACTCGTGGCATTTGAAGAATCTACGGTAATAGTTTGTCCGGTGTCTCCGGTACTCCAACGGTAAGCCTGCCCATTTGGTCCTGCATCTAACATCATTGTTTCTCCAGGACATATCACAGTATCTTGCCCCAAATCTACAGAATCTGTTACGGCAATTACAGTTACTGTTTGAGTAGTGCTATCTACTGAACCATTAATGCCAGCAATTAGTGTAACCTGATATGTTCCCGGTTGTCCATATGTATGTAACGGTGCTATGAGGTTTGAATTATTATCTGCTGAGCCGGGTTCTCCAAAATCCCATCTGTAAAATTCTGCAGGAGGGTCAAAATCCGGAAAAAATTTAGTTGGTGATCTTTCGCAAGTTTGAGGATTGACTATTTCGAAAGTGTTAGTAGAGAATACAATTGGGGCTTTAAGTGCAAATGAAGGAAATTGTCGACTTGCAAAATTGTCATTTCCGAGAGGTACAGGCTGGTAGTTAATATTTGACGCCAATGTGTCATTGGGATTGTCAATGCGGCCTACCCAAATTGGCCCACCATTGTTCTCCTGATACAAATGATATAAATTCCCATCAGGTCCTAATTGAAGTCCATAACTCCGAAATAGCATTGATGGGTTTACCTGATCAAGACTTGCGGTTGTATCCGCAAGATCGTATCTGTACAACGCTCCTTCTTGCGTGCCATCACCAAACCTGGAGATAAATATTTTTGCTCCATCGGGTGAAAATTCTACATCATAAATAGCTTCGTTGGCTGTATCGAAATTTCCGGAGTTTGGTATCTCTCGTGTAAAACTCAAAGTTCCAGACATCTGATCAAATTGTAATATTTGAATGTTTGCTCCTTGGTTATTTGGTGAAACAGCAATTTGCCCAGACCCTGAATGGTATGAAAAATTTGCAGCAATCAAACTGGTTGTATTTGGTAAAGTTTGAAGTAATACCCTATTATTTCCATCAATTCGATATAATTTATAGTCGCCCGAACCAAATTCTTGGACCAATAAATATTGAATCCCATTATTTTCAAAAACCAACATGCCTGGATTTACTTGAATAACCGGTGTTGGGGCATTAAAGGCAGGCAGGTTTTGAGAAAGAACAGTTCCCAATGGTGGCTGAGGAGGAGTTGCATTACCATCGGCATTCATGTTTATAGTACTGACAAATATATTTCCAGGAGCAGGAAAATTGGCCGTATTGGTAAATATTAAATATTGCCCGGCAGCATTTGGCTTTGGACTCACAGCCACGCCTTGATTACCTGATGTATTTCCATTTAGTCCAGTCCAACCATCCATTTGTGCATGTGACGCATCATATACGATATTGCCGTCAGTATAAAATAATAAATCACCCGATACTCTATCTGTGGCTACTGCAGAGGCACCATTGCCAAACGGTTGTGTTTGTGTGTCAGTTTGGTTTGGCTGATTATCTGATTTATTGAATAAAATACCATATGGAGAATTTCCAAAATACCAATTGTGCATAGAATAGTCCTGGGCAAAAACAAATTGAGAAAGGCAAATAAAAAGGAAAAAAAGGATGTGGTTTTTCCAGTTATTTAATTTCAATATTGAACATTCTTTCATGTGACTTAGTCAGGTTTTCAATTTAACTTAACATTGACTATACGAAGGTAAGGTATAAAATCGTATGACATATTAAATATTTTATTGAGATTGCTTGAATCTATTTTATTGCAAGAAATAATAAAAAATGCAATAAAAGTATATTTGTTACGTCCT
>CAYREN010000354.1:0-5461 GCA_964423255.1 uncultured Roseivirgaceae bacterium
TTTATCCATGTATACTTGCTGACAAAGGTTGGAAAATCCAAAGATACTTCTTGTGTAACCGAACCGGTTGCCGCCCATTCTGATCCTCGTTGTAGCGTAGTTATAAATCCCACACATTGCATGGATTTTTTGTCATTGTTGCCTAAGGTAGAGTGAAGTACCCGACCCTCACCATATTTAATCGTAAATATTACTGGAATAGCATTGCCACTACCTCCATGAATGGTATCTGCAGTTGCCGTAGATAGTATTGATACTCCACTACCTAGGGAGGCGGTATTATACAACAAGTAATCATTGCTGTGCAGCCAGACTTTATTTAATCCATTTGTAATGGGATGAGTTTCCTCTTCGTTGGTCACTTTAAAGTCATAGGCGACATCTGATTTTTTTCCAGACTGACCTGAAGTTAGTCCTACTATACTTTGATAATCTGCCCAGCCTGGAAAGGCACTTCCAGAATTATTTAAAACTACTACCCCTCCACCATTTTTTACATAAGTCACAAAGGATTCTTTTGTTTTATCATCCCAATTACCTTTATCTGTATTTACAACTACAACATTGTACCCTGAGAAATCTGGTGATGAACTATTGTCAATGTCAACTTCAAACAATCCTGTGTTTGCAAGAATTGATTTAACATCATTACTTGAATTTTCATTTTGCCCTGAGATAACAATTGCACTTAATTCCGCAGATTTTTTACACTGTGTAAATAGCAAAGTTGTAGCAATTGCCAGGATGAATATCTTCCTAAGAGAAAGCATATATTTTATATTATTATTATTCATGAGTTACTTATTTAATTATGCATTCATATCTAATTTCCATGGGCCACGATAAGGTTTTTTCAGCAAACGATTCGCATAATCGTTATTTGTAAATCTCTCTTTTTCAGGATCCCAATCAAGCTTTTTACCGGTAATCATCGCAATCTCTCCAATGAGTGCAACACTTATAGATCTCAATGCAATTTCTGCCGGAGTAATTGTTTCTTTTCTAGTTTTTACACAATCCAGGAAGTTTTGCCAATGATCGTCGCTCTTGTACACTTGTATTTCCTCTGGTCCAATTTTTTCTTCTAAGATTTTAGGGTCACTAGCTTCAAGAGTTTCTCCTCGACTTACATAGATCCATCCTTTGTCTCCATGCCAAACTGTTCCCATGCCACGTTCTTGTTTGTTACTATTTGCCACACGCATAGTTACACCAGTTTTATATGTGCATGTAAAATCATATTCCACAGGAACATTATAAATTCCTTCACGCGGATATATTCCTTTTCCTTCAACAGAAACCGGGCCGGTTCTTTCATATCCTAAACCCCAATGTGCAATATCTATATGATGTCCTGCCCAGTCAGTCAATTGTCCACCGGAATAGTCCATCATCCATCTCCAATGAAAATGTAAAACACCTCGATAGGGTACTTCAGGTGCTGGTCCAAGCCACATATTCCAATCTACCCCATCCGGAACTTTCATTATTGGAGGAGTACCAATTGGAGCGTTTCCATTGGGCAACCCAACATCAACATGGGTTATTTTACCAATTCTCCCATTAATTGCCAATTCTACTCCCCTGTGAAAATTAGGTCTTGAGCGTTGCCAGCTACCAGTCTGCCAGATTATATTGTTTTTAGTTGCTGCATTTACAATTGCCCTGGCTTCAACAATAGATCTGGCCAGTGGCTTTTCTCCGTATATATCAATTCCCTTGTTGGCAACTGCAGTTGCTGCTAATGCATGCCAATGATCAGGAAGCGCAATCATAACAGCATCCAGTTTTTCTTTTTCTAAAAATTCCCTGTAATCGTCATATGTACGGCAGTCATTATTTTTATAATTTCCATTGATCATTGATGAAGCTTTTGACCTTTGAGCTTCATCTATATCACAAACCGCAACATATTGTACTTCCTTTTTCTCAAGAAAATTATTCGTATTACCTCTACCCATACCTCCTAGGCCAATCCCTCCCATTACGATTCTGTTACTTGGGGCAATAGCACCATTTTTACCTAATGCAGTGCCGGGAATAATGTAAGGAGCAGCAATCATTCCCAGGGAAGATCCGACTACCTTTTTAATAAATTTCCTTCTGTTATCATTCATTCTGTTGGGTATTTATTATTGTTTTATTTGTATTTAATCAAACATCATCATTTTAATATTTAAATGATGTTGAGCTTTTTTTCTAAGCTGACTTTCCCGGAACAGGAACTTCAAATTTCATATCAATATCTCCTAGACTATACTCTTTCGGACCAAGTCTCATATCAGATTTCATCATTTCAGCCCATGTTACTTTTCTTCCTGAATACGCTGCTGTACGCCCCATAATTCCCGTTAGGGTAGAATATGCGCAAGCTTCAGCATCACTGAGGTATTTACCTGTTCTGATAGCTGTTACCCAATCGACATGTTCCTGGATGTAGGGTGTCAGTTTTACTTTTCCAGTTGATTCCCCCTTTTTATTTTTAGGGTAATCGTACTCCCAAAGTATCTTTCCTTTAAAGTCATAAATTCTATGAGGATTGATATCAGAAAGCATTATCATACCTTTTGTCCCAACGATCACTTCGCCAATTCCGTTGGCGCAATCATCAATTTGTCGGCACATGCTATGCATGCTAAATCCATTTCCATAGGTGAAATCAATACTAAAATTATCGAATTGATCACCTGTTTTCCTTCTTTGCCTGCTTCCATAACCTACCGCAAATTGTGGTGATTTTTGGGCAAACCAATTGATGACATCAATGTTGTGTACATGCTGCTCCACAATATGATCTCCACTCAACCAACTGAAGTTATTCCAATTCCTAATCATATGTTCCATATCGGTCTGACCTTCTTGGCGTTCCTTATACCAAACATGTGCCTGATTCCAATATGCTTTTGCACCACGAATTTCACCGATGGCTCCATTGGCAACTTGAGCAAATGATGCTACATAATCTCGCTGATGTCTTCGTTGCGTTCCGCATATTACATTGAGACCAAATGCTTCTGCTTTTTTTGAAACCGCCAATATTTTTCTTATTCCAACAGGATCAACCGCAATTGGTTTTTCCATAAATACATGTTTCTTAGCTTTCACACTCGCTTCGAAATGTTCGGGTCTGAAATGAGGCGGAGTCGCCAATAATACTAGATCGACATCTCCCGAATCGAGTAATTTTTGATATGCATCAAACCCTATAAAACACTTGTCATCAGAAATTTTAACTCCTTTATCTCCCAATTTTGATTTGCAATCATTTAGCTGATCTTCAAAAACATCTGCCAGAGCTACGATTTCTAATCCATTACCCGCTGCAAGAAAGTTTAATGCAGCTCCAGTCCCTCTGTTACCACATCCTACTAATCCTGCTTTCAATTTTTTTCCATCAGGAGCTTTGTCCAACATTTCCGTCAACCCCAATTCCTCGTAAGACTTTGTCGATTCGCCACAAGCACTCATTATGGCACCAGTTGCCAGTGCACCTACTGTTCCCGCTTTTACGGCAGAAGACAAGAACCCTCTTCTGCTCACACCCTCTTTGCTTTTCTTTTCCATTGTGTATTGTTTAATTTTTAGTTTTATACCTCCTTATATAGAAATGATATAATGATCAAATGCTGAAATTTTCAGTAGGATATAATTATTTATCCAAACTTCGCTAAAGCTGTGACTGACAATCGATCTATCATTTTAGCATTCCATCATTATTCTGTCTCACATACAACTCTGAAACCTACATTCTTAGAATCAGAATACCACCAGATACTTTTAGGCATTTGAGGGTCAGTAACCAACCAGCGATCTGTCTCGGTTTGATCTCTGTTGGCAGATCGCAATTCTATGGCATCACTGTTAAAGGCACCTCCACGGATTACATATTCAGTCCCATCGTCCGGTCCGGTTGGGTCGGTGACTTCTCCACCATATTGACTATATGCATCCTCAGAGAAATAATCTCCTGTAAATTCCCAAACATTTCCAGACATGTTTGACAAGCCAAATGGATTTTCTTTTACAAATGACGGTTCTTGTGTCCTCATTTCTGAGTTAAGTGTATATACTGCATAATCACTAATAACTTCAGTTTCAGGTCCAAATATTGATTTCATAAATCCTTTCTTTGTATAATCTTTCGGCGAGCCTTCGAAGAAATATGGTGTATCTTTACCACCTCGACAGGCATACTCCCATTCTGCCTCGGTTGGTAAACGGTATATTTTACCTGTTTTTTTTGTTAACCATTCGCAATAAACTTGTGCTGCAAAATGTGACATCGTGATGGCAGGTCTCGACCCTTTTCCCCATCCCTGATCTGGTGCACCCCAGGGAGCTGTTGGTCCGGTAATGGCATCTACATCTTCCATTTCTTCCGTCTTTGCATCACCTGCATGACCTTGAGAATTTGTCTCAGCAAAAAATGCCAAAAATTCATCCCAAGATACTTCTGTTTTTGCTATCCAGAATTTCGAAATATTTACTTTCACCTCGGGTCCTTCACTTGCATTTCTCATTGGTTCATCTGCCGGACTTCCCAGAGTAAAGCTACCTGCAGGAATCGCTACCATTTCAAACTCTATACTTGAATCAGGAATCCTTTCAGTAAAATCAACAAAATCAGTAACTGTAGTTGCTGCTGCAAATACTTCTTTCGTAACCGTAGCTTCAACTCCGAAATCAGTATTGTGAGCATGGACATTGTTTTCGTCATAATGACCTACAGTGATGTGGCAATTAAGGCATGTAATAGTCTCTAAATTATTTTGATAATGTAAATGAGCGTCTCCTCCTTCATCAGATAATGTAGAAGGATATAAATTGCTATGGCATTTTTGGCAACTATTCATATATGTAAAATCTATGGCTATGTCTGGATCTGACTTTGCTTGCCAATTGATTTTATCAGTGTCTTTAAAAGTATTGGAATAAAAATCTTTGGAACCATGCTTAACCTTCGCCCATAGATATCCCTCGCCTTCCGGTGGTAGGTGGCAATCGACACAATGTACCACAACGCCAGAGCTGTTGTCATAATGTGTCGATAATTTCCATGCGGCATCTGATTCGGTATGCACATGGCACGACTGGCAATATTCGTCTGATGAAGTATATTTTATACCAAAATTAAGAGATGCAATAAATAAGTAACATAGGATGACTCCAAGAACTACAAATCTCCAGTTTTTCTTTTTGAGACCTTCTTTATTTGAGCGTTTAAACAATTTCATATGCTAAAGATATCGACTTGACAAATTGCGTAAAAAGTAAATTGTAAATATAATGTTTATGACTTATTATTTATTTACATATTTCAAATATAAATAGGCTATTGAAACTATCAAGTCTTGTAAACGTAGTTGTAAAAAAAATTGATATTTCTACACTAATTCTAAAATAATTACAAACCCAATTTTTTCATCAGCTTGTTGAATATTTGATCTTCATTTGTGTTTAG
>CAYREN010000355.1:0-5428 GCA_964423255.1 uncultured Roseivirgaceae bacterium
CTTTTAGTCAGGAGAATGCTTCTGAATTGATAAAATTGGGTTACTCAATAATTCCCACTCCACAAAAAATATTCTTGAATGGGAAAGAAACTATTATCGACAATTCCTGGAAGATAGTTTCTGAGGTTGACAATAATCACATTGCCTTAAACAGATTAATAGAGGGAGCATCTGAACTTCATAAGTTGACCTTCTCAAATACGGGATCGAAACAGATTATTTTAAAAATTAAAAAAAATGTTGTTCGCGATATTTCAAATGAAAAGAATAATTCACAGGCTTATAAATTGAGTATCTCTGCAAAAAAAATTGAAATAGCAGGCAATAGTGATGCTGGTCTTTTTTATGGTGTGCAAAGTTTTTTACAATTACTCAAATCAAATGACCATGGAAAATATGCCATCCCTTCAGGCACAATCATCGACTGGCCTCAATTAGAACTTCGAATTATCCATTGGGATTCTAAACACAATAGAGGAAGAATGAAGGATCTCAAAAGATACATTGATTGGGCTGCCTATTTTAAGATAAATGCTATCGCGTTTGAAATTGAAGACAAATACGAATACCCTAGTCATCCTATTATTGGCGGCCCTAATGCATTAACAAAATCAGAATTGATATCATTGACGAAATATGCTAGGGAACACTTTATTCAGTTGATTCCAAATATCCAGTCTCCTGCACATATGGGGTATGTGCTGAAGCATGAAGAGTTTGCTCATTTGAGATCCGACGGCAGTAATTACCAAATTTGTCTTTGTGACGAAGAGGCGATCAAGTTGGTTCAAGATATTTATCAAGACATTATGGATGCGACTCCGGAGGTTGATTATTTATTTGTTTCTACCGACGAAGTTTATTATCCGGGTGCTTGCGATAAATGCGCCAAACCCTACAATAAAATAAATAAAAGTCAATACTGGGTTAATTTTGTAAATACAATCCACAAATGGCTTGATGGCAGAAGGAGAATGCTGGTATGGATGGAGTATCCACTTTTGGCGAAAGATATTCCTTCAATTCCCAGTGACATTATCAATGGTGTAACCTACCCGAATAGAAATCAGGATTTTGTCGATCAGGAATATGAATTAGGAATATCTCAGTTATCTTATAGCTCATTGCAAGGTGTAGAATGGCTATTTCCAAATTATTTTGACTATGAAAATAAAAATGGGAAAGTATCTGGTAGGTTAGATAATGTTTCCAAAGATGTCAAAGGATTATTAAAAATCAAGAATCATCTTATGGGTAATTTTGCTGCCGCCTGGGATGATTCAGGTCTGAATAATGAAACCTTTTGGCTTGGATGGATATCTGCTTCCCAATATGGCTGGAATCCGTATGGGAATTCAGTAGATCAAATTACCAAAGATTTTATGGATATATTTTATGGCGCCAATGCAATTGATATGATTGAAAATTACAAGGCACTGCAAATTGGAGCCAATTTTTATGATACATCCTGGGAAAGAAAAGAAGTTTTAGGTTTACCATTGATTTATGGGCGACACGACAGCATATATCAGTTTCCAAGAAAAAGACCTTTTATGACCCCTCCTGCTATTCCAACTATGGAAAATGATCAGATTACTTTCACAAAAATATTCAGTGAAAAATATGACTCCATAATTATCGAGGCAAAAAGAATTAAACCGCTAATTGACAAAATGATTTTATCTTTGCATGAAAACTTAGTCAAAGTAAATTATAACAAGCAAAATATTGCGGTGTTATTGTCAATAGCTCACCTTGAAAAACACTTTATAGACATGGTAATTTCTTTAGCTCAAGCAGAAGATTTGCTTGATCAGGCGGCTATTTATTCTAAAGATAAAAACAGAATTTCCACACTTGAACAACTTGAAAAAGCAAATAATGTATTTAAGTCAATATTAGATGATCGTACAAAAATGTGGACAAACCTGACTGCCACCTGGGAAAAAGGAAGGTTACCAAAAAATGTAAACTCGAGCAGAACTCCATACTTGCATATTCTTGATGATGTAAAAGATCATGTGGCTGACAAAACTCTGGGGATTGAATATATGATTGAGCCCATGCTCGAAATGAAATTGGATGTTTGGCAAATGGAACTAGAAAGTATTATCGAGAAATATTGATAAACATACCTCAATCGTTAAACAACATCCATTTTATCGTTTTCCAGAGTTACTGACAAATGCAATATGCTGGCTATCCGGTGACCAAGAAGGCACATTGATTGTTCCCTGGCCTCCATATAAATAGGCAATTACCTTTGGTGAGCCGCCTGGTATTGGCATCAGTTTTAGGGTTACCCTTTTGTAAGACGGATGGTCATTTACTGGTATTTCAGAAGAAAAGCTAATATAAACTATCCATTTGCCATCGGGAGAAATGTGCGGGAACCAATTGTTGTACTGATCGAAAGTGATTTGTTCTTTACCAGACCCGTCGGGTTTCATGCGCCATATTTGCATTGTCCCCGATTGACTTCCATTATAATATATATATTTCCCATCTGGAGTAAACTCAGGCCCATCCACATGACCACTATCAAATGTGGTAATAGGCATCTCCTTCGCATCAATTATTGATGCTTTGAATATGTTGTATGGTTTATCTTCTCCTCTTTTTGCTACATAAACTACTTCCTGGTTATTGGGATTCCAGCCATGCCAATATGATGGAGTTTGTTCAGTAATTAGTTTAGGATCTCCCCCTTCAATTGCCAATACATAAATTGTTGAACCTCCACCACTCAAAGCTTCACGATGATGACTGATCGCCAATAGTTTCCCATCAAATGATATCCCATGATCATTGTTGTTTTTATTGGCAAATCCGGTATTTAGTTTTTTCAATTTCCCACCGTCAACAGGAATTACAAACAGTGAACCGTTCATATTAAAAAGTAATTTCTTCCCATCAGGCATCCAATTTGGTGCTTCAAATCGTTCTTCCGATTGATACACCACTTTTCTTTTTCCAGTAAATACATTCATGGTTTCCAGTCTGCTTCCAATAAATCCGCTTTCATACGGATTGTACCCTTCTGCCACAGGTTGATCAATGCGCACATTCCAAATTTTAGCCTCTTCAACTTGTTCGGCATTATGTGAGCAAACAAATAATCCGGCCAAAACTTCTCCACTTAAGTTTTGTAATTTCTGTGAACCAATTAGTTGTAATGGTTCTCCCAAATGAGCCGCACGCATGAAGAACACATTTCCTTTTCTTTCCAGTTGCAATATTTTATAATTGGACTTTGGGCTAAAAATCTGATCTTCAGGATCTCTCATATTTGCACTTTTCATAGGCCTCCACTGAAGAACAGTTAAACCATCACCGTGCAAAGTTGCACTTATATGAGCTGCATTTTCATCCGCCGATTCACGAATCATCCAGCCAATTTTCCGATGTGCATCAACGCCATTGCCAACAAATTCAAAGTTTGCTGTCAAGATAAAATCGCCCTTCAGATTATTGTATAAATAATGAAACTCATCACGATCAAACCAGATATTATATCCACCACCTTTGATCGCATATGTTTGATTCTTCGTATTGTAATTTGACGAACCCTTTTTTAATGGATTTCCAACATCAATTGAATGCTGAAATACTCCAACGTCATGGTCCTGCCCAAAGGCAAAAGAGGATACACACATGATGATGATGATGATATGAAAGATTTTTTTCATAGTGGCTTATAATTATAAAAGGCCTTAAATACCTAAATATTAATACAGTTTCAGCACTTTTTCTCCTGAAAGATTTACGTCAATTCCCAGAATTAAATCCCTGCCCATATAATTGTCCATTAAATTCTGATTGAAATCTATTAGCTTATATTTAATTTCTGGTTTTGCGGTAAACCACTCAGGGAATTGGTTAATGCGAGGCCAATCCAATGGCAGGTTCATATTTTCTTTATGGCGTTGTTTATCAAAATAAAGTTTTCCTTTCCATGGTTCATCGGCTTTTAAATAGATCAATAAAGAATCTCCAATTTGCTCAGCACTCAATTGCAGGTCGTTTCTCCAGGGTTTGACATACGCGCCTTTACTTTTCCATAAATTATACATGATGGTAGTTCGTGCAAAATTGCCATCACCATGCCATCCCTCAATGATGCCACTTTGCTTTTGCATTGCCCACATCACCTTGATTTCACTATCAATCCAATCAGCAATTTTGGGATCAGGTATTCGATTATAAAGGTTGAGGGCGCTTTCGATGGCATCTGCATAACCATCTGAACTGCCATTTTCCCAATCATAGTTTTTATATTTAAATAGGTTTGAAAAAACCTTTAGCACTGCCTCTTTGTATTCAATTTTGTTGTCTATCAAATAAATCCCATAATATCCATTCAAAGTATAACCCCAGGTGTCAGCAATATTGTCATTCTCAATCGTCCCGGAAATAGGGTTAATGGCATTGTAGAACATCCCGTCTTCATTTCTACCCACTTCAAGTATTCTATCCAACATTTCATATAAAGGTTTTTGATAGACCATTTTTTTAGTCGGTCTGGAAAAATGTGTAGAGATGTACAGTTCACAAAGTCCTGAAACCAATTCACACCCGTGATCTCTCAACTTTAGATACTCCAAATTTTTTGTCGGATGATGGTTGTCGAGCAAATAATAATCACCAATTTTTATTGCCCAATCCAGAAACTTCTCATCACCTGTCATCCAGTAAATCCTCGAAAGTGTCTGAAGCAATTCACCATTTACTTCTTCCTTTGAAGCATTTCCAAACTTCTTTTCATTAATTTCATTTGCCACATCTACTTCGGTGTGCATATCTTTTAGCATTTCTATCATGCGATCTGACCAGGGGCTTTTCCCAAGCCATTCTGTAAGAGGCAGTAAGCCATCTTTGACATATTCAGATGTACCAAATATTATCTTGCCCATATCAACCTCTTCATTCAAAAAATCTTTTTTGGAAAAGGAATAGGTATCCGGCATGGAACGGATTCGCGATGTCAATTTCTTTTCTGAAATTAGCATATCCTTCATTTTCCCATCAAATCTATTTTGGTTAGTAAAAAAAGATGTTAACACCATGAATGGGTAATTGTCGGCGGCGGCGTCTTTTGCGTTCCAATAATCTTTGCCATCTTTAAGATTCCTTGGAATCAAACCCGATTCCGGATCACTATAATTTAACCATGCTTCTACAAAATTTTCACATCTGACAAATCCTTCATTGGCAGATTTGGCATTTATTTTCGCGAATGCTATACTACTTTCATCTTGTTTAGAAAGCTGGAAAGTTGAGCTATCTCCAAAGCATGAATATAAAGTCAATAGTATAATTGAAATAAGTAGTCGATAGTAAATCATAATCTTGAAATTGTGAGATTCAAATAAAATATAATTTACACAAAAGATGTGCTATTGAAAAACAAGGTGTCGATTAGTAATTA
>CAYREN010000356.1:0-5428 GCA_964423255.1 uncultured Roseivirgaceae bacterium
TAACCGGCAGCCTTAAAGAGTGAAGTGATCACGCTCTCGTCATTAATCATGCTAAACACCATGATGGCAACAAAGATTAAAAACGAAAATACTATGTGAACTTTTATTCTTGTTTTCTTTTTATATGCCTCATCTTCCTTTTTTTGAAAATTGAGAAAATCAACACAAAATGATGTAGTAAGTGCAGTCAGGGCAGAGTCGGCACTTGAGTAAGCTGCCGCAGTAATCCCCAAAATAAATAATATTCCTGCAAAAGTATTGAAATGGTTTATGGCTAAAAAGGGAAATAGTTCATCACTACTCCCAGGAATCGTTATACCATTTTCTGCTGAATAAATGTATAGCAAAGCCCCAAGTGCCAGAAACATAAGGTTGGCAAAAACTAAAATAGTACTGAACCAGAACATATTTTTCTGGGCTTCTTTAATATTTTTACATGTAAGATTTTTTTGCATCATATCCTGATCCAGCCCTGTCATCACAATAGTGATAAATGCACCAGCAAAAAACTGCTTAAAAAAATTAGTTCCTGGTTTCCAGTCCCAAACAAAAACATTTGAAAATTCACTTTGGGCTATCACTTTTGGCAATTCCATAAATCCAATATTCAGGGATTTCAAAATAATTATTATACTTACCGCCACAGCTGTAAGCATAAAAAAGGTTTGAAGGGTATCTGTCCATACAATGGTTTTTATACCGCCCTTGAAAGTGTAAACCCAGATTAAAAGTATAGTGATCATTACGGTAACCCAAAATGGCACCCCCCACTCACGAAATATTGCCATTTGTAAAACAGTAGCAACTAAAAAAAGTCTAAATGCAGCTCCAATAGTTCTAGACATCAAAAAGAAAAACGAGCCCGTTTTATAAGACCAAAATCCAAACCTATCTTCAAGGTAACTATAAATTGAAACAAGATTCAATTTATAATAAAGTGGCATTAGCACCCCTCCTATTACCAAATAACCTAGTAAATATCCAAGGACCATTTGAAAATATTCAAAATTACTATTGGCTACCTCACCCGGAACTGAAATAAATGTGATCCCTGATAAGGAAGCCCCAATCATTCCAAAAGCAACAATAAACCATGGCGATTGCCTCTTAGCTGTAAAGAATGTTTCTGTTGTAGCCTCTTCAGATGTCAACTTGGCTATTACTAAAAGCAAGACGAAGTAGAGTCCAA
This sequence comes from uncultured Roseivirgaceae bacterium, assembly GCA_964423255.1. Classification (GTDB taxonomy): domain Bacteria; phylum Bacteroidota; class Bacteroidia; order Cytophagales; family Cyclobacteriaceae; genus JAAUQL01. Next base: position 1,190 of record CAYREN010000356.1, read on the forward strand.
TAATTGTAAATACTAATTCTGGTGTCATATGATATTGGAGAAATTAAAAGTGATTTTTTTTATCTAAATTTGTTTTAAATCCATGTTATTAATGTAGGCAAGGTTATAATTACATTGCAGATGCAAGTAATTAATTGCATAATTTCAATAAAAGATATACAAAAATATTATTTACGTTTGAAACAGGTTAACACAAATTAACTAATGAGAGCAACTTGCAGAATAAAGTATTATAATATCATGGTAAAAATTTAAATAAGGTAATATCTTTGAAAATTTTAAATAAATGAAATCAAGCTATCAAAGTAAGGAAGATTTTGCAGTTTTAGAAGCAATTATCACTGAAGATCAAAAAGACCTTGTTATTTACAACGACGATTTCAATACTTTCTATCATGTGACACAAACATTAATTAAAGTTTGTAAGCACTCAACAGAACAAGCCGAACAGTGCACCTACATTATACATTACAAAGGAAAATGCGCTGTGAAAAAGGGCACTTTTGAAGAATTACGTCCATTGAAAGTTTCAATTTGTGAAGCTGGTATTGATGCAAAAATCCATTAATCATACAATTGCGGTACTAAATACCATCAATATTCAAATGCTAAAAAACCACCTTATCTTTATTAAACTCAACAATATATTCCGAACCTCTCCCCTCCTCGCTAACACACCACACCTTTCAATTCATCGCTTCAATGTTTTTTTTTACTATTGATAAACCCAAACCAATAGATTGCTCACCAGCCGTGGGTTTAGGAGATAGTTTCTGGAATTTCTTAAATAAATCTGCACATTCTACTTTTAATATTCCGAGACTTTCATCTCAAATGAAAATTTTTATGCATACATTATTTTCATAGATACACATATAAATATTGCGTTGAACTGGTGAAAATTTTATAGCATTGGATATGATATTCTCCATAACCTGCATCAAATAATTTTTGGTTAATTCAGGCAATTCTAATTGCACATAAAAATTACCATATTCATGAAATAATTATTTTGTTGTCGCTTCCAACCCTGATATTGATTGAGAAATTATTTAATTTTAATCCCTTTCAAAGAATATTTTGAGATCAATGACCATATTAACATATAGTGTGCAATTATTTTTTCGATATTTTTAAAGTTTGATAAAATGGATTGTTATTTCTTTTTAATTTTGCGTTCGAATTATAATTCCATAAACAAAATTTACTAATGAGTAATTTATCAAACAGAATCAACGCTCTGGCAGAATCAGCTACAATTGCCATGGCTCAAAAGGCTCGCGAATTCAAATCACGAGGTATCAACATCATAAGTTTAAGCCTTGGTGAACCAGATTTCAAAACCCCCAAGCATGTTCAGGAGGCAGCAAAGCAGGCGATTGATGAAGGATTATATTTTTCGTACCCCCCAGTTCCAGGATATCCAGAATTAAGAAAAGGTATTGCAGAAAAACTACAAAATGAAAATGGGTTGACTTGCACAGAAAATAACATCATTGTTTCTGGAGGAGCAAAGCATTCCATTTCTAATATTTTTCTAACTATTATCAATCCTGGTGATGAGGTAATAATTTACACACCATATTGGGTAAGTTACGTTGACATGGTAAAATTAGCTGAAGGTGTTCCTGTCTTTATCAAGGGAGACATCGAACAAGATTTTAAAGCTACGGCAGAACAATTAGAAGCGGCAATTACTGATAAAACAAAAGCAATTATATATTCTTCTCCATGTAATCCAAGTGGAGCGGTATTTAGCAAGGAAGAACTTCAAGGTATTGCCAATGTTGTTTTGAATCATGAGAATATCATGGTGATTGCTGATGAAATATATGAATACATCAATTTTAGTGGTGAACATGTGAGTATTGGTGCTTTCCCCGGAATGTCGGAAAGGACAATTACTGTTAATGGGTTTTCGAAAGGTCACGCCATGACAGGATGGAGAGTTGGATATATATGCGCCCCCAAATGGCTTACAAAGGCTGTAAATAAACTTCAAGGTCAAACAACATCAGGAATATGCTCTATTGCCCAAAGAGCTGCAATCGCTGCCGTAAAAGGCGACATGGAACCTACCAGAGAAATGGCTGCAGCGTACAAAAGAAGAAGGCAATTGGTATTGGGTTTGCTAAAAGAAATACCAGGAATAAAATCAAATGAACCCGAAGGTGCATTTTATGTGTTTCCTGATATAAGTGCTTACTTTGGAAAAAGTGATGGTCAATCTACCATAAATGACGCTGGCGATCTTGCATTGTATATATTGAGTAAAGCACATGTATCGGTTGTAGGTGGTGGAGCTTTTGGATCACCAAATTGCATAAGAATTTCATATGCTGCTTCTGATGAAAACTTAATATCTGCCTTATCTCAAATCAAGGAAGCATTAGCGCTTTTAAAATAAAATTCTTGAAATCATTAGATGAAATTTTCGACAAATTCTCAGGGCTTAAGGTCCTGATTGTCGGAGATGTGATGATCGATTCCTACATCTGGGGAAAGGTAGAGCGTATATCTCCTGAAGCACCTGTACCAATAATATCCATTACCAATAAAGAAATGCGACTCGGCGGTGCTGCTAATGTCGCCAAAAATATAGCGTCACTTGGTGCAAAACCTTTGTTGTGTTCAGTAGTAGGTGACGATCATGATGGGAATTCATTAATAAATCTCATGAAATCCAGAGGTATGGATACCATGGGAATAATTCAAAGTCGAGACCGTATTACTACTGTAAAAGAACGTATGCTTTCCAGTTCCCAACAATTGCTAAGAATTGATAGGGAAAGTGCAAAGCCCCTTAGTGACAAAGACAGTCAAATACTTTTGAATAAAGTCAAGCTCCAAATCCAGGAAGCAGATGTTGTGATATTTGAAGATTATGACAAAGGGGTTCTTGGAAAAAGTCTGATAAAATCCATAGTTAAATTAGCTCAATCCAGAAATATACCTACAGCTGTGGATCCCAAAAAAATCAATTTTTTAAGTTTTGAAAACGTAACACTATTTAAGCCAAACCTAAAAGAAATAAAAGAAGGGTTAAAACTGGAATTTAAAGATGATGATGAAATGGCCATTTTGGAAGCTTCTAAAAAATTAAGAAGCAAAATGAAAATTGAAAAGGTATTTATCACACGATCGGAGCATGGTGTATTTTTGTCATCTAATGATAATCAACATTTTATACCTGCTCATACTAGATTTATTTCTGATGTCTCTGGTGCTGGAGACACTGTAATCAGTACTGCTTCGCTTTGCCTGGCACTCGGATTGCCAGACAAAGCGATAGCAGAATTGTCAAATCTTGCAGGTGGTCTTGTTTGTGAGCATCTTGGTGTTGTGAGTATTGATAAAACACAATTCCTTGAAGAAGCTAAAAAACACAATATAAAGATTGATTAGGCATTCCATCCTACTGATGAGTCAGATCGGGAGAAATATTAAAATGTCCAGAAGCATAATTAATGTTCATTTAAAATGTTAAATTAAAATCACAAACGCATGAAATGAAAAATCCATTCTATGGCTTTTTGGGTACATATTTTGGATTAATTATCCTGAGTTTTTTAGTGCATCTATATTTCAATTCAGATATTTTTATTTCTGCAAATCCTTCATTAAGCTTTCTTAGTGCTTCAAGCATTAGTTCTTTAACTCAAATCAACGGTGAAATATTCAATGGACATTTACCGATATCATATCTTCTATTTTCTCTTTTTATTACTCAGGGAACTGGCATAGCCATATTATCCATTTTATTATGGTTCTATTGGCAACTTTTTGGAAATTATCAGGAAAAAAAATATAGCATAAAGAGAGCGATCAAACTTACTATTATCATTTCAGTCATTGTAGAGGCGTTTTTATTTATCTTTTTTCTGTATGTTATTCCAACAGAAATAGTAGAAAGCAACATTAAGAAAAAGATGTTGGCGGCAATTTCACTATCTATATACTCATTTAATAATGCAGGATTTCCGTTTATAAGACAATTGATCCCATATGAGTTCTATCTTAAAAACTATATTCTTCAGATAGGAATTATTGGAGGTGCTGCCTTGGGAAACCTGGGGATATTTGTGATTTATGAATTATTTTCTCCGGTGAAATTAAGAGAACGACTAAATGATCTCACAATCGATTGGTCATTTATCACTAAAATTTCAGTTTATGGTGCTGTGACAATTCTATCAGTATTTTCAATCATTCACTTTTTCCATAATCATGGATATAATT
>CAYREN010000357.1:0-5423 GCA_964423255.1 uncultured Roseivirgaceae bacterium
TACAGTTCATCCGCAACAATCGTCAGTTCATCTTATTATTTTTTTAAAATAAGCAGGAGTTACAATCCTTTGTGTCGATATGAGAAAAACGATTCACCTACTTATCTTGCTATTTTTATCGAGCTCAATGCTTTTGGCGCAAACCGTGATTTCAGGAACAGTTTCCGACCAATCGGGCGAGGCGCTTATTGGAGCCAATATATTTATTAAGGACTCATACGATGGTGCAAGCTCCGACATATCTGGTCGCTTTTCCTTTGAAACCACGTTGAAAGGCGAAGTATTCCTGGTGGTAAGTTACATAAGCCATGAAGAATATGTACAAAAAATAACAATCGGTGACAAGGATATAGCCATAGATTTTACACTTAAAGAATCAATAAATAAAATGGAAGCTGTGGTGATCTCTGCCGGAACATTTGAAGCAGGCACGGGCACAAAAAGCGAGGTACTCAAACCTCTCGACATTGTGACCACTGCAGGGACTACCGCAGATATTTCCGGTGCGTTGAACACTTTGCCCGGCACACAAACGGTGGGGGAAGAAGGTCGTCTTTTTGTTCGCGGAGGAGCAGGATACGAAGCCAAGACTTTCATCGATGGTTTGCAGGTACTCAAACCATATACGACCAATATTCCAAATACACCAACCAGGGGCCGTTTTTCTCCATTTATGTTTAGTGGAACGAGCTTTAGCACTGGTGGATATTCTGCCGAATATGGGCAAGCGCTTTCTTCTGCCTTAATATTAAATACCAAAGAAAAACCCACACAAACCCGCACCGACTTAAGCCTTATGACCGTAGGCGGAGAGCTGAGCCATACGCAATCGTGGGCCAGATCTTCGGTAGCTGCCCAAGGAGCTTACTACAACATGAAGCCCTATTTCAGCTTGGTGAAGCAAAAAGACGATTGGATAAATGAACCTGAAAGTGCACATGCAAGCATGGCTGCCAGGAGGCTTATTGGAAATAATGGCATGCTCAAATTGTACGGAAATATTTCTGCAGGCCGGTTTAGCTTCTACCAAAACGATATCCTTGTCCCTATGGTAAAAAGTAAAGTAGATGTTAAAAACAGCTATGGATATGTCAATGCTTCATTGAAAAATACCCTTGGTAAATCGTGGAACTACATGACCGGGCTATCCTATACCAACAATACAGATGAATATTACCTTGAAAATAGTACGGTAAAAGAAACAATCCGGGGAACACATGTAAAAACAACATTTAGCGGCGACCTGAATGGGTGGTTTTCATTGAATACCGGTGCAGAGCTATTGTATACCGAAAGCCAGCGGGATTACCACCGCGAAAATGACGGATTCCGAAATGTTGTCGAATATCAAAATCCTTTGGTGTCAGCTTTTGTGGAGACAGATATTTATCTCTCAAATAGCTTTTTGGCTAGAGTAGGGGGCAGGGTAGAATATACTTCCCTGAATAAAAAAGTGTACGTGGCACCAAGAATGTCTTTGGCTTATAAAGTAGGAAAAAAAGGCCAAGTTGCCCTGGCGGCAGGTAGTTTTCAACAAACTCCTACCGACGATTTACTCCGCATCAATAATTCCCTGCATTCTGAAAAGGCCGATCACTTAATCTTAAACTATCAACTGATAAATTCTAATCGAACCTTTCGCATCGAGGGATACCTGAAACGATATCGTGACCTGGTAAAATTTAACCCTGATGACAAGTATAATCCTACAAATTATATGAATAGTGGCGATGGCATTGCACGTGGCGTTGATGTGTTCTGGAGGGACAATAAAACCATTAAAAATGCCGATTATTGGATTTCCTATTCATTCTTGGATACAGAACGCGATTACAGGGATTTTCCGAATATGGCTGTACCAAGCTTTGCTTCAACACATAATTTATCAGTGGTTTATAAACAATTTGTACCAGGTGTGAAAACACAATTTAGCGGCACGTTTTCATATTCTTCTCCACGGACATACAACAATCCGAATACTGATAAATTCAATAGTGGTAAAACGCCTGACTACCTTGATTTAAGTCTTAGCATAAGCTACCTGGCAACTCAAAGCATCATAATTTATGGCAGTGTCACCAATGTTACTGGTAGGGAAAACGTTTTTGGATATACTTACAGTAAACAACCCGACAACCAGGGCAACTACATTGGGCTGGCTACCACACTGCCTGCTCCCAGGTTTCTATTCGTTGGCGTTTTTATCACATTCAGCAAGGGTGCAACATTAAATCAATTGAAATCTTTATAAGATTTAATGAGGGAATGAGATAACAAAATAATTGTAGAACCATATATAAAATGAACTAAATTACTTCCTGGATTGTTCGGGATAAATCTAAATCAAATGAAAATGAAAAAATTAATTTTAATGTTTACCATGGTAACAAGTGCCTATGGACAAAGTGTAGCACAATCTGATGCTAAATTGATTGTAAACGTAAGTCACATCAATTCTTCAAAAGGATTTATAAATGTCGCCATATACAATTCCGAAGAAAATTTTCTAAAACAAGCATTCAGTCAAAAAAAGAAAGAAGCCAAACCGAACAAATTGATATTTGAGTTTGATAATCTGCCTGATGGTGAATACACAGTAAGTGTTATTCATGATGAAAATGACAACGGCCAGTTGGATAAAAATTTTTTAGGGATTCCCTCTGAACCTTATGGGATTTCCAAAGAAGGAAAAAACAATTTCGGACCTCCAAATTATGAAAAGGCACTATTTACAATTGATAGCTCAAACGTCACTCTTTCGATAATTTTATAAATTCAATAAATACAATTATGAAAAAGTCAATTTTATATCTTCTGGTAATTTCAGGCATTTTCTTTTTTTCATTCAACAAAAAAAGGTACGAATCAGCTATGAAAAACTCCATAGATGCTTTAAGTCAGGCAAAAACCCAAGCGGATTTAATGAATACGGCAAATAAGTTTGAGCGGATCGGTGGTGCTGAAAAAGACAAATGGTTGCCTTTCTATTACACAGCTTATTGTTTTGTGTTAGTGGCTAATTCTGAAGAAGACCCAAAAAGGCTGGATAGTTATTTAAACATCGCAGATAGAAATATTGAAAAAGCTGAAAAACTAAAAGGAGACAAAGTAGAAATCCTTGCTTTAAAAGGTTTTTCAACCATGATGCGCATAAGTATTGATCCGGAGGATAGAGGGCAGGAATACTCCATGCGGTCAGCAGCTTTTCTGCAACAGGCCAATCAGCTTGATAACCAAAACCCAAGGGTGCAATTGATGATGGCACAAATGCTATATGGCACGGCGAAGTTTTTTGATTCTGGCACTTCAGAAGCATGTGTCCAGTTTTCTTATGCAAAGAAAGTATTTGAGGAAGAAGAAAATGACAAAGATGACATTCTACCTTCTTGGGGAAAACAACAAGTACTGGACATGTTGAAATTATGCAATATGAGCAACATGGATATTCTGGATAAATGATTTGCAATTTAGAATAAATAGTAAATTTGATTTGAAATGAGAAAGCCAATAAAAAGAAAAATAGGGAAAGAAATATTAGTAATATTTTTTCTGTCTTCTATCATGGCCTATCTAATGTGCATCAATTGTTTCCAAAATTTGGAATATGCATTGAGGTACTATGGAATTAACTTTAGCATTTGGCTTGTCATGTGGTATGGCAATACTTATGTATCAATTTATATAGATAAAATATATTCATGGTTGAAGGATCCTGTTAAACGCTTCTTATTAGGTATCATTGGTAGCGCAGTTTATTCTGCAGCGGCTATGCTTGTCATAATATGGTTTTATAAGTTTGCCATGAATATCGATATTACAGACAACAACTCTAAAACCATTTATCTTACTGTTCTTTTAGCTATTTCGGTATTAACATTATTATTAGCAATAGAATTTTTACACTCATGGAGGGCTTTGGCTTTGCAGGAAGAAAAAATGAAAAATGAGGTGCTTACGTCAAAATTTGAATCACTAAAAAGTCAGGTAAACCCTCATTTTATGTTTAATAGTCTGAACACGTTAACGTCATTGATATACCAAAACCAGGATTTGGCAACCAATTATGTGAAACAGCTCTCCAAGTTGTATCGTTCAGTTTTAGCGTCCGGAAAAAATGAAATCGTTACCATCGATGACGAACTAATAACCCTGGAATCTTACATTTTTCTCCAGTCCATCCGATTCGAAGACCGACTAGAAGTGAATATTGACATAAACGAAAAAATTCGGAAAAAACACATCCCCCCAATGGTACTTCAGATGCTTATAGAAAATTGTATTAAACACAATGAAATAACTGAAGAAAATCCGTTGCAAATTGAAGTATTTAGTGAAGGTGAAATGGTTTGTGTGAAAAACAATATTGCTCCAAAACAAGCATTACCTGGCGATAATTCATCAATTGGTCTTAGCAATATTATTGCACGATATAAGTTGCTTTCTGATAATCCTGTAGAAGTAATTGACAACGGAAAGCAGTTTATTGTTAAATTACCCATACTTATACTTGAATGAGTTTATTACATAATGTCATCATTGTAGAAGACGAAAATCCAGCGGCTATTCATCTTCGAAAATTGCTGGAAAAGCGTGGCATTCAAGTGTTGGCTCACCTCGATTCTGTAAAAAATACAGCGAAGTGGTTGGCGAATAACCCTGTTCCTGATTTGTTAATTATGGACATCCAACTGGGTGATGGCCTAAGTTTTGAAGTTTTTGATATTGTCAAGGTACAGTGCCCTGTAGTTTTTATTACTGCTTTTAACCAGTATGCCATCGAGGCTTTTAAAGTAAACAGTATTGCTTATTTATTAAAACCCATTGATGAAGATGAGCTAGGTCAAGCACTTGATAAATATCAGCAGATGCATGCGGTTTTTAACCCAGATAAATCAATTGCCCAAATTGATAAGGCACGAAACACGTTGCACCCCAGCTATAAATCAAGGTTTGTGATCAAAGTGGGCGCCCATCTTAAATCGATTTCGGTAGACGATACACTCTATTTTCACAGCCAGGAAAAGGCCACATTTATGAAAACCAAAGATGCCCGGTCTTATGTGCTCGACTACACGCTTGAGCAGGTCCAGGCCTTAACAGACCCCGGGCAGTTTTTTAGGATTTGCAGAAAATACCTTGTCCACATAGATGCAATCCAGGATATTGTTTCATACACCAACAGCAGGCTACTGTTAAAGTTACCCCATCTCAGTGAGCGTGATGCTATCGTGAGCCGCGAAAAGGTGAGCTCATTTAAAAAATGGTTGGATAGATGATATGTGCAACAGACATATCAATAATAGCTTCTAAAAACCCAGTGTCTTTCTAATTTTACATTTATTATTGGTGAATTTACCTATGGTAAATCAGTATCCTTTTAGAATTTAAAGTTGAATTTTATTTTCTAAGAAACTTTTTACTTA
>CAYREN010000358.1:0-1663 GCA_964423255.1 uncultured Roseivirgaceae bacterium
TGAATCTTTCGTCATGAGGATTTACGCAAACGGCAGTATCTCCAAGAATTGTTTCTGGCCTCGTCGTGGCAATGGTCACATAATCCTCTTCTCCTTCGATTTTATATTTTACATAATAAAGTTTTGATTGCTCTTCCCGGTAAATTACTTCCTCATCAGAAACAGCAGTTTTAGCTTGAGGATCCCAGTTTACCATGCGCACACCACGATATATTTTCCCTTTTTTGTACTGATCGACAAATACTTTGATTACACTTTCTGACAGCGCATCGTCCATGGTAAATTTGGTGCGTTCCCAGTCGCAAGAAGCACCCAATTTTTTAAGCTGTTCGAGAATAATACCACCATGTTTTTCTTTCCACTCCCAGGCATGTTTTAGAAACTCTTCTCTACTGAGGTCATTTTTGTCAATACCTTTTTCTTTGAGCATGCCAACCACTTTAGCTTCTGTGGCAATGGATGCATGATCTGTGCCTGGCACCCAGCAAGCTTCAAATCCCTGCATTCGGGCTTTTCTTGTCAATACATCCTGTATGGTATTATTGAGCATATGGCCCATGTGCAAAACTCCAGTTACATTGGGAGGAGGAATTACTATCGTGTATGGTTCCTTGTCAGGATTTGGTTTTGAGTTAAAAAACTTATTCTGTAACCAGGTATCAAACCACTTATCTTCTACTTCACGTGGATTGTACTTTTTCGCTAATTCCATATATACTCACTTTATCCTGCATAATGCAGGGAATAATTATTAATACTTGCTATTTGCCATATATAACGCCTGTCTGCCATGGCAGGACAGTGACCTTGGGTTCTATTAACGTTTTAGAAAATTCAGTTCTATTGACATTTTTACTGATTTAGAAGGTCAATTTCCTGCCTCGCCGGTAGGCGGGCTTATCAGCAAAATGGAAATAATCATGAATTAACAAGGTCAAAAAAACAGAATTGCAAAATTAGTTAAAAAATGCATTTAAACATTTTAACCGGTATAATTCAGAAAATAATTATTGAAATATTCAAAACACCTAAATTGGAATAAAAGGCTAAAGGACACAGATAGAGTTTAATATGTTGTTCATTGAATAAACTCTATGATTGGTTGAATACAGGGATTATGCACTAACTTTTGTACCAAGTGAACGTCTATATTTACAAAAACAAATAAAAATTATGAATTTAAAAAAGTGGACATTACTGGTCGCAATGATGGGAGTGTTATTGGTGACCGCCTTTGCAATTGATGGCAATGAAGTGAATCAGGACAGAATAGAAATGATGCAAAAACGAAAAGCGTTTTTCAAGGAAAACATCAAACCAAAAATTGATGCTCAAAGAAAAAAATTAGACGCTTCAATATCTGCCAATGATAAAAAAGAAATCACAAAGTTGAGAGCAGAGATCGTTAAGCAAAAATTGATTCAAAATGAATTGATGTTTGAACACCGAAAAGCAAGGATAAATGGTGAGGAATTAAATGAGGATGATTTTCAAAAAGGCAGGACACAAAGACTTGAAATAGAAAAACTATATGATCAAGCCAAGGTTATTGCCAACAATTATCGACCCGAAATAGATGATCTCATTGCTGACCTGAAGCAAGAAATGAGAGGTCAACAATCAAAAATGGGATCGAAAAAAGGAAATTCCGGAGGTAAAGGAA
>CAYREN010000358.1:1763-5412 GCA_964423255.1 uncultured Roseivirgaceae bacterium
AGGTTCAAAAAGTGGAATGCATAAAGGATTTGGTCATGGATCACAAAAAGGAATGACCGTTGTCAAATTTCTTCTTTGGGATGAGAATCGTGGTAGTTGATAATATAATTTAGCAAGTCTGACTTTTAATTCTAATACTATATTAAGATTGTTTTAAAATGAAAATCTACTATTCTAAGTTTTGAGTAGTAGATTTTTTTTGTTTTTCAATTCCAATATATATTTATAACCCAACCCAGGTTCCTGTTTGTTCTGATTTGAAAATTGCCTCAATGACAGCAGTATTGTTGTATGCATTTTCTAAAGAAACTGCTACGTCACCATCGGAAATTATTGCATCTGAAAATAACTCCCCCTGAATTTTATATTGATCGCAAATATCAAAAGTTATCTCTTGCCTATTTTCTGGAAAGAGCCCTCCTTCATCTATACAAATATTACTAGGTTTATCATTAAGTGCATTGAAAGGAATTTCTATTTCGATCTTCTTTTCCTCTCCAAACAGTATCATTTTTTGATATGGTACCAATTGCGTGCTTACTGTAAAAACACATTGCCCGGAGGGAAATTCTAAAATAACACTGGCAAGTCGATCAATTTTTAAGCTAGGGTCGCGACCAATGATGGATAAAACCCGCAAGGGTTCTTCACCAAAAGCAAACCTTGATGTATGAACCGGATAACAACCAATATCCCACATGGCTCCTCCACCATAATCAAGGATATTTCTTATGTTTTCGGGATCTGTTTTGTAATAACTAAAAAATCCCTGGATAACCTTCAGTTTTCCCAGCTCGCCATTTCTAACTCTATTTACTGCATCAATCCATTGCGGGTGCGAATGAACCATAAATGCTTCTCCCACCTTCACCTTGTATTTGTCACGCAGATTTATCAATACAGAAACTTCTTCTTTTTCCAGTACAATGGGTTTTTCACACAAAACATGTTTTCCTTTTTCGATTGCTTTTTTTGTCCATTCAAAATGCATGTGATTTGGCAGAGGATTGTAAATGGCTTCAATATTGGGATCATTTAGTAATGCATCATAGCTTCCGTAATATCCAGGAATATTTAATTTATTTGCTGCGATTTTCGCATCCTTTTCATTTCTCGAAGCGACACCAACAACCTCAATATTATCGCATTGCTGCATGGCGGGAATTACCTTTTCTATTCCTATTTTAGCGGTACTTATTACTCCCCATTTAACTTTTCTTTGACCCATTATTAATTCTTTTAACCAATTTAATTACTTTTATTTTCTAACAATTTTCCAACTTTACTTTCTCGCATTTGAAGGCTTTACTGAAAATCCGAATTTGTCTTACGCTCTTTTTCATGATACTCAAATTTAATTACAAATTTGTGTCAACCTATACCATGAAAGGACACTTATCACCAATTCATTTATCTCTTCGATTCAAAAGTATAAAACATCAGGTTTGACATTTCTTCGCCAAGTTGTTTTCCTTTTAAAGTATACGCATAGTCGTTCATTTCTTGTAAAAAGCTGGGTTCTATAAGCTTAGGATACTTACAATCACCATGGACCTCACCCACTGTTTTACCCATTCTTTCCATTATGATCAGCACACCATCGTCATTGAGTAATTGATGAATTTCCATCATAATCCCTTCTCTAGATTCAATTTCATGAAATACGTTGAGCATTAAAACTCTATCAAATATCATAGGAGGCAAACCTATTGAGTTTTCAGTTCCTAATACAAGATTAAAATTTGCATTAACAGATGAACCAATTAAATTTTCATGATATGCTAAAACTTCTTCGAACTGAAATAGCCTTGAAGAATCAATCTCCTGCAGATACCAGGTAATCCCTTCGATAAAGCATGAAATCTGAATTTCCTTTATTCCATTTCCTGCACCAATGCTCGCTATCGTTTCCCCCTGTTGGCAGGCATTCAGGTAATAATAGCTTTCATAATCACGCTGGATTTCCGCATAATTATCTGGAAACCGTTTGTAGTTATAAGGTTTGTTAACTGACTTACAAGAAAAAATTAGGGCTACAAAAATATTTAGTAAGAATACTTTTAATTGAATATTCATGTTTTCATAAGTCGTTTATTATGAGAACTTTCCAAAAGTTGCAATTAAGTAGTTGTCTATTGATTATCAAACAGATAGATTTTATTAACTAAAACTTTTGGAAAGTTTAACGAACCATTGATTTAATTACTTTTATTTTCGTGCTAACTAATAGTTCATCCAAGATAATCAACTTTTTATCATTTTAGCATTTGAAAAAACTTTTTAAAACTGCCATATTTTTTCTTTTCATTTTCATCATCATCTATTTTGGTGCCAATTTTATGCTGAAAAAAGTAGCAAAAAAGTTGATAACCCAACTTGAGCCACGATTGGAACAGCAAGGTGTAATCATCGATAATTTCAATTATAAAAATCTATTGCTTAACTCCTACAATAGTTGTGCAATGGTTGACATCGTACTTGATTTTCATCTGAATAGAAAAATGTATGATAAAGCTACCTTCAAAGCTCAATTTAAGGCCAGATCAATTACTTTTCGATTTGCAGATTTTAAGGATCCCTCTTTCTTTTTCACTTTTAAAGATTTTGAATTACGTGTAGAGCCAGACGATGATGCAGAGAAAAAACCTTTTGGAAAGCTGGACAATGGATATTTAAAAACCAGAATCCCGCTGCATATTCAATACCCCGAGGAATCTGCCAAAGAAATATTTGCAGAATTGAAAACACTTTTCCGAACGAACAAATCGGTAATGGACCTGGAAATAAAGGCCGATGTTCACTTGAGTATCGATGACAAAGAAGTGAAAGTTGGGTTTTTTACCGAACGAATTAATCAACAGACCTTTTTGAAATTTAATGCCAATGAAATATTAAAAGCTGCCTTACAATTTGAATTGTACGTAAGTGAACAAGAGGCCAAAATCATGGCCAACCACCCAAGCAAAGTTCCTGCACTTATCAAGATAACAAGAGATGCCAGAAGGTTTTCCAGTAATGAGAAAACTAAAGATGAAAATTTCCCGGAAGATGCTTATAAGCATATTTATTGGAGTTATCATTTGAGTAGGGCATTTGGTGCTGACCTCGCCAAAGAAATTACCGATGCACATGAAACCATTCCAAACAATACTAAAAACGAACGACTCATGGATTTTCACAACAATGAGCAGGGAAGAAAATTAGCAAAGGAAATACTGACAGTTGATGAAATAAAAGATCTTGTTCTTAATTCCAGCGATGTGATCAGGGGTCCGGATGAGGTTCGGTAGCAATGCTAAGTAAAAGTTATAAATTACTTTTACTCTGTATAAAATACTCTCGGAACACGTTTGCTGATGTTGGTTAATATTTCATAAGGAATGGTTCCAATAGCATCAGCCAATTGTTTGATTGATGGTTGCTCACCAAATACAATTACTTCATCTCCCTCTTTGACTTCAATGCCGCTTACATTGAGCATACACATATCCATACAAATATTTCCAATTACCGATGCAAGTTTGCCATTTACCAAAAGCGATATTTTACCATTGCTGAATGATCTTAAAAATCCATCAGCATATCCAATGGCAATAGTGGCTATTTTGGTGTCTTGCTTTGCTACTCCATGGCGACCATAGCCAATTGT
>CAYREN010000359.1:0-5410 GCA_964423255.1 uncultured Roseivirgaceae bacterium
AAAGTCTCCATAATCTCTTTTGCAGGGATGCGATCAAATATTTCCTGCGCCGCAATTTTAGTATCACTTGCTTCGCTAATGTATTTTACATTGTCAGCAGCGGTATTTAGCAATTCTACTTGTTTATTTGTGAGCACCGTTACATCAATTTTTACAGTTCTTTTATACGAAGTTGTTACCAAGCAACCAGTTACAACATTACCAGTCCAAACTGTAACCGTGGTCGACTTTTTCAAAGTTTTAAGCTTAGCCAGCGCCCTCAATGAGGCTGCTAATTCCTTTCTTGTGGTTTCATTATCATTACTGGACTTTACAGCATTATTCAATCTATTCAGTGCTTTGATATATGCATCATCTACTTTATTTACTTGAGATTTAATGTTGTCGCTGCAAAGTTTCCCTCCATATTTTTTAAGAATAGCACTAGCTTGGCTTTTACCACTTTTTACTCCAGCATCTATTTCATTTTTTATTTGCTTTTTAGCCTCGGTCACTATTGCCGGGATCAACTCTCGCAGTCCTCTCAAGCTCAATTCTATTTCATAATTTTCTGTTGCTTTTTCTATATTGGCAAGTGCTTTTTCTGCCTTATCAAAAGCAGAGTCAATATTTGCATTAACCAGTGAATTGATATTGTTTAACAATTCTTGAGGTGGCTTTGCGCTAAATTCAGTTTTGTTCTTATGAAATTCTGCAGCAGCAGCCCATTTCCAACCACTTGCCAAAACACTTCCTCCCATTGTAAATGACTCATTGGTTGCTCCCAATGATCCCTCAATTGCATAAGTATTTGCAGGGAGTTCTAAATTCAGTTCACCGGAAAGTTCCAGATCAAATTTTCCACTTTGTTCAACATATCCAGCAGTTCTTAACTGACCTCCTGGCTTTACAGGTATAAAATCTGGCCACCAGCTATTGTCAGGTTTGGCAAGGCCATTTATAAATGCCTGGGCTTTTATGCCATTTGTTCCAGCTTCTACAGTAATAGCAGCACTGGCCTCTCCTAGTGGAATTTCAAAGTTTATCCAGTTGCTAATGGGTAAAGTAAGATTAAATTCTCCATTGATTCCTGCGCCATATCCAGCAGAAAAGGTTATCGGAAATGGGTCTTCCTCGATAAGTTCCAGGTTAAATTCTGTTCCTTGAATCATAGTACCTGATACTTCAATAACCTTAAATATTGGAAATGAACCACACCGCACACTATTCCCATCAAACGTGACTATTTCATCAACAGGCTGAAGGGGAACATATGGAATATTTCCGAGCCTCGACTCTCCAAAACACAATGAACCCAGTAGATCTTGTGCAGCAGAATAAAAGTAAAAAGGATCTGTGTAATCAAAAATGTATAAAATATGGCCTCCTATAGGAGGTTTGATAGAAAATGGCTTTGTGGCATTTGGATCACTATTCGTGCCAATTTTCAACTCCAGGGCAACAGCAATTTTAAATGCAAGATAAAAACGCTCATCTATCAACATAATATCAAGATCCCAATTATCATTGAGATACTTTCCGCTAAAGTACCCCAAATCCGCTTCAATAGGATCTGAAAATTCCATGTAATTTGTTGGGGAAGGAATCTTGGTTGTTCCCTCCATATTCTTCACAGAGCCGTCATCATTATATTCTATTGAAATCTTAGCATCTTCAAGTATAATTTTTTCATTCCCTAGCGTACTGATGGTAAGTTTACCATCTACCGACATACCATTATCAGTCTCTACAACTATCCCTTCTCCAATAAAGTTTTGTTTGCTAAGTATGCCGTCTTCTAAACTCGGACACAACCCTGGGCAATCAACAGGATTCCCACATGGGTCGGTCTTACAGATTTTGGGGCAACCATCGCAGCCATCTGCACATGGATTGTCTTTGCACTTGCTTTTATCACACCCTTGCAATATAAAAAGCAAAAAAGCTGCATAGAGGAAATTATTTATTATGAAAGTTTTGGAATTGAATATAGTGCTTTTTAAAATTTCGAAATTCAAAAAACCTCGATTAGCTGGTTTATCTGATTTTTGTAAACCTTTGAAGTCAGTACTTTTTAATGTCCTATCATTATGTATGTCAAGGAATTGTTGATGGTCAATAAAATATTTCATGGTTAGGAATTTTGGTTAAATATTAAAATAAGAAAATAAAATCGATTAATAAAGATAAATAGTGCCCGAAGCAGGCTTGGTCCCTCCGACAGGCACATCACCACAAAATATGAGATTAAAATATCGATAGTCAAAATTACCAAGTCCATGATCTTATTTTTTGTGGTTATCGATGAAATTGGGAAATCAAGTCTTTCTTAATTGCCTCATTCAAAAGTGAAAAACCTCTTATGAAAATAAAAAGAATGTGGGTGGACAAATGGTGGACAGATATGAAAATTTATAAAATATAACCCAATTGTCTTAATAAACAAATCTCGAATCTATTGGAAAGGTAGTCATTGTCAGGCTGTCCAGGGCTATCTCTGCAAAAGATTGTCAATATTAGATTACTTCATAGAATATACTTATAACCATAAATTCTTTATAAGTTCTATATTTTACTCATGCAAATAATATTTCATTCTATTAATGTTTTAGTTTATTTACTCTAATAATGCAATCAATTACTTTAATAATTAAATTTCCTTGCTTGAATCCAGTCAATTTCATTTTCTGTGAATGTATAATGTCATATAAAGTAAAAAACTTTACATACACACATTTATAAGATCTTTATAGAAATTGAATTTATTTACTGAAAACAGACCACACACTATACCTGATCATGTCATATTGAAAATTTCTTAATCAACCTTAAGGAGTATACATAGCATACTTTCATAGAAATATTCAGGATTTCACTCAATCAATAGGAGTTATATATTTTCTGAATCATTCTACAAAAGGTTGTTCAACATGAAAAGACATATATTTTTTCTTTCAGCTTTTTTTGCTTTTTGGGGCTTCAGCGTCGATTCGATAGGGCAATGCACCAGCGCAGATATCATGGAACCTGGCTTCAACTTTATTACAAGTAGTCGTGGTTGTGCACCATTTACTATTGAAATTCAGACATTATATCTTAACACATCTCCCGGGACAAACTATCAGGTCAATTGGGGTGATGGAAACTCCGATAATTATACTCACCAAGTTGGCAATATCGATGGACCAATAATCAGTCATGAATATGTAGATGCTCCTGTTGATTGTGGATATCAAGTAACAATTGAAGTAGAAAATGCATGCAATCCTATAGGTAGTGTTGTTCTGGAGCCAATAAATGTAATTGTCTGGACTGAGGATATTATTACCGCCGATCCGGACGTCTATAGAGTTTGTGAGGGTTTTGCCTCAAGTATAAATTTTACTGATGCCAGCAATTGGAATTGTTTTCCCAGACTTGATTTACGGGAAAATTCTGACCCTCGATGGATTCAATGGATTTATGGAGATACTATAAATGTTAACAGAATTCCAGGAATTAGGGTCGATGGAATTGTGCCTGGTGGATTTCCATATTATAATCCCTCAGTTGGTATTGACCCATTCTATCCTGTAATTGACACAGGCCGAGTTAGTCTCAATGTGCAAATTCCAGCAACTGCATCTTTGGGTGAAGATTTTTATGTGACTTTGAACAATTGGAATACCTGCAATCCGTATGATGCAGACCTTACAGATGGAAATCCACTTAATCCTACAACTGTGGGTGGAGACAATCCTGCAAGAACAACAAAATCCAGAATTGTAATTGTAGCAAGTCCCACTCCTGATTTTGTAACAAGGAAAGGAATTAGCACCAATCCTGTTACCTGGGATTTTTGCATTGATGATATAGTTTATTTTGATGACGAGTCGACAGGCCCTGGAGGTTCTTCATTGGCACGTACATGGGAAATTTACGATGGGTCAACTATAGCTGATGGTCTTTTAGTAACCAAAACAGATATAAACCCTACTTACACATTTACAAAGGGTGGGATGAAGTTAGTACGATTGATTGTTGGAGATAACAATGCTGTGGGTGGTTGTAATGCCATCGTCGAAAAGCTAGTAAACGTAACCCCTACTTCCATTGCTCAAATAAGTGCTACAAATACTAATTTTTGTAAGACTCCTGGCTCTGCAGAAATATTTTCAGTGACATTTAGTGACGTGACAATTGGCTCAACTGTTAACACAGAGTGGAAATGGGAATTTTATGATGAGAGTAATAATTTAACTCGTAAAGAGCCTGCCGTAGGTTTTTCTTCTGGCGCAGCAGCAATATTTTCACAAAATTATACAAATGCCGGAATTTACAAGGTGGTACTGATAACGAGAGATATTGTCACATTCTGCGATACACGCGATGAAGTAAATATTGTGGTTTATAACAATCCTGAACCATCGTTTGTATTTCAAGATATTTGCGAGGGCTTGCCAACCGAATTGATTGAAACAACGATTCTCCAAAATATTAATGGAAATAATATGGTAAGATGGGAATGGGACTTTGATTACGACAATATAACTTTTGCAGCAGATACTATTTTTGACAATACCAGACCAGATACATTGATGAGAGCATTTAACTTCGGTATTCGTCAGGTAGCCCTAAAGGTAATTAATGATCAAAATGGATGCAATGCAATGGTGGCATCCCCTGTCGAAACCTTTCAAAATCCAGTATCATCATTTACAAAAGATTCCTTGGAAGGTTGTAGCCCGCTTATTGTAACCTTTGAAAATACAGCTATCGGTTCTCAACCTGTGGCAATTGACCAATATGTATGGAGCATGGATTATGGAACTGGTTTCGTAGATACATTAAACGCAGACCCCGCTGACCCTGGATTTTCACCTTTTACAACAGCCACTTTTGAAAACTGGTCAGTAAAAGCCAAAACCTTCAACGTAAAATTAAAATCAATATCCAAAGATGGATGTGCATTTGAAAGTGAGCTGGATTCTGTAAAAGTTTTACCTTCCATAAAGCCAGGATTCTATTATACCAACTACGAACCACTTGGTAAAAACTGCGCTCCTGTAGAAGTAAATTTTCAGGTTGATGATTTTACTGCCGCTTTGCTTCCAACGGATTATACTTGGACAATTAGCTACCAGGATAGTGTAGTAATTAGACAAGACAAAAACGCTGGGTTAAACTCCGAGCTCACCCATACATTTGAGGCAATTGGAAAGGGGATAAATAATTATACTATAAACTTGATCGCTGATATAAAAGATATTTGCGTTGGAGACTCTACTATAAAAGTAAATGTAAATCCTGTGCCTATATCAGATTTTACAATTGACACCCTGGAGTTTAATTGTGATGTGATGATTTTGGAAATTGATGCCAAACACAAAGGGCTACTGGAATATAGATGGACTATCAATAAGGGCGGGATGGTATTTATAAATACAAGCTA
>CAYREN010000360.1:0-5402 GCA_964423255.1 uncultured Roseivirgaceae bacterium
TTGTAAGAACAAAGAAAGAGATTAGAAGAAAGGATGGTTCTTATATCAGATTTGAGGATAACGCGGTTGTATTACTTACACCAAATGATGAACCTAGGGGAACAAGAATATTTGGACCTGTAGCAAGAGAATTGAGAGATAAACAGTTTATGAAAATTGTATCATTGGCACCAGAAGTTCTATAAAATGTTAATAAGATCGAAAAAAAGTATAAAAATTCGTGTTAGAAAAGGTGATACCGCTATGGTAATTGCAGGAAATTACAAGGGTAAAAAGGGTATTGTATTGGAGGTATTTAGAGATAAAAATCGCGCCATTATTGAAGGTGTTAACGTGATAACTAAGCATGTAAAACCATCAGCCAATCATCCTGAAGGAGGTATTGAAAAAACAGAGGCAGCAATACAATTAAGTAATATTATGATAGTTGATCCTTCGAGTGGAGAACCAACAAAAATTGGTCGTAAAACAAATAGTGATGGTAAATTGCAAAGATTTTCTAAAAAAACAGGAGAATTAATTAAAAATGGCTAATCCAAAATTAAAAGAAAAATATAATATTGAGATTGTTCCGGCTTTGAAAGAAAAATTTCAATATAAGTCTGTTATGCAAGTCCCAAAAGTATTGAAAATTTCTATCAATAAAGGAATTGGAGACGGAGTCACAGATAAGAAAGCTGTAGATGTTGGGGTGGAAGAACTGACAACTATTACAGGTCAAAAGGCTGTGAAAACTATTGCAAAGCATTCAATTTCTAATTTTAAATTGAGGGATGGCATGGCTATAGGTGCTCGTGTTACCTTACGTGGAGATATAATGTATGAATTTATGGATCGTTTGACTAATGTTGCATTACCACGGGTAAGAGATTTTAGGGGAATTAGCGATAAGGGCTTTGATGGACGCGGGAATTATACATTGGGAGTAAAAGAGCAAATAATATTTCCAGAAATTAGTATTGATAAGGTAAATAAAATATCTGGCATGAATATTACTTTTGTGACAAATGCTAACTCGGATGAAGAAAGTTATGAATTGCTAAAAGCGTTCGGACTTCCATTTACAAATCGTAAAAATTAATAAATATGGCAAGAGAATCGCTAAAAGCCAGAGAAAGAAAAAGAGAGAAATTGGTTGCTAAATTTGCTGAAAAAAGAGCGGCACTTAAAGCAGCGGGAGATTATGAAGGATTGGACAAACTACCAAAAAATTCTTCTGCAGTTAGATTACACAATAGGTGCAAATTAACTGGTAGACCTAAAGGGTATATGAGAAAATTTGGCATATCAAGAGTGACATTTAGAGAAATGGCCAATGATGGAAAAATTCCCGGAATTAAAAAGGCAAGTTGGTAAATGATTATTCATTTAATTATCTTATCTTTGCAGGCCATTTGAAAAAAGTAAAAATATAATTTAACATATAGATGGATCCAGTTGCTGATTATCTGACAATAGTAAGAAATGCAATCAAGGCTAATCACCGGATTGTTAATGTGCCTTCTTCAAATTTGAAGAAGGAAATAACCAAGGTTTTACATGATCAGGGGTATATTCAAAATTTCAAATTTGATAAAATTGGACCTCAGGGGACTATAAAAATTGCCTTGAAATACAATCCTGAATCTAGACAATCTGCTATTAATCATATAGAGAGAATAAGTAAACCAGGATTAAGAAAGTACGTTGGTACAGTAGAGTTACCACGTGTATTGAATGGTTTAGGAATAGCTATTCTTTCTACATCAAAAGGTGTCATGACTTCGAAGAAAGCTAAAGAGTTGAATGTAGGCGGTGAAGTATTGTGTTACGTTTATTAATTTAAAGGAAGATGTCACGAATTGGAAATAAGCCGATAGATTTGTTAGAAGGAATTACGGTCAATGTGAATGATGACAATATTGTAACTGTGAAAGGTCCAAAAGGTACTCTAGCGGAAAGAATTAATCAAGATATAAAAGTAAATGTTGATAATAATAGATTGACACTATCTCGTCCCACAGAACAAAAGAGACATAAGGCTATGCATGGTCTTTATCGTTCGCTTATAAATAACATGGTTGAGGGGGTTAGTCAAGGTTACAAAAAAGAATTGGAGCTAGTTGGCGTAGGATACAAAGCAACTACCCAAGGGAAAATTCTTGAATTAAATTTGGGTCATTCTCACAGCATTTATTTTCAAGTGCCAGCGGAATTATCTGTATTCGCAGAAACTAAGAAAGGTAAAAGTCCCATTGTGAAATTAGAAGGAATTGATAAACAATTAATAGGGCAAGTTGCTGCTCAAATTAGATCTCTTAGAAAAATTGAACCTTATAAAGGAAAAGGGATCAAGTTTGTTGGTGAAAATATTAGAAGAAAAGCTGGTAAAACTGCTGCAAAATAATCAGAAGAAATGGCAATTGATAAATCTACAAGAAGATTGAGAATAAAAAGAAGTATCAGAAAGAAGGTTAAAGGTACAGCAAAAAGACCAAGATTGTCAGTTTTTAAAAGTAATACTGGAATTTATGCACAATTAATTGATGATTTGACTGGACAAACGATATCTTTTTCAAGTTCAAAGGAATTAGGAGAAATTAAGAATATTGGTGTTGGCCAATCAAAGGAGGTTGGAATAAATTTGGCAAAAAAGGCAATGTCAAATGGAATTAAAAGAGTAGTATTTGATAGAAATGGTTATATCTATCATGGTAAATTGAAAGCATTTGCTGAAGGAGCAAGAGAAGGCGGATTAAATTTCTAGAACGATGTCACAAAAAAGTATTAGATCAATAAAAGCCAGCGAAATAGAGCTTAAAGAGAAAGTAGTAGCAATTAAAAGAGTTGCTAAAGTTGTCAAAGGTGGTCGTAGGTTTAGTTTTTCCGCAATAGTTGTAGTGGGTAATGGAAACGGAGTAGTTGGATATGGTTTAGGCAAGGCAAATGAAGTCACAGATGCTATAACTAAAGGTATAGATGATGCCAAAAAGAATTTGGTAAAAGTTCCAGTAAGAAAAGGAACAATTCCACATGAAGTTATTGGAAAATATGGAGGAGGGTTGGTTTTGATGAAACCAGCATCACCTGGCACGGGAATTATTGCTGGTGGTGCAATGAGAGCAGTATTGGATAGCGCTGGTGTGAAGGATGTATTAGCCAAATCCAAGGGTTCTTCAAATCCTCATAATGTAGTTAAAGCCACCTTTAATGGTTTATCTAAATTGAGAGATGCTTTTACAATAGCGCAAACAAGAGGAGTTGAATTATCAAAGGTTTTTAACGGTTAAGAGAATGTCAATAATTAGAATAACTCAGGTTAGAAGTATATTAAAAAGACCTAAAAACCAAAAGCTAACAATAAAGGCATTAGGATTAGGGAAGATTAATAAAACAGTTGAAAAGGAAGCCACACCACAAATTTTGGGTATGGTTAATAAAGTAAGTCATTTAGTATCTGTAAGCGAATAAGAAGAATGAAGATACATACTCTAAAACCTGCAGTAGGATCTATTAAAAAGAATAAACGTATTGGTCGCGGGCAAGGATCAGGACGAGGAGGAACATCAACTAAAGGACATAATGGTGCGCAATCCAGATCTGGATATTCAAGAAAAATTGGATTTGAAGGAGGTCAGATGCCCTTGCAAAGAAGGTTACCTAAGTTTGGGTTTAAAAATAAATTCAGGAAAGAGTTCAAAGGTGTAAATCTTGATGTAATCCAAGCTTTATCTGAAAAAATTAAAAAGGATAAAATTGATATTGAAGTTCTGGTGAATAATGGTGTGGTTGGCAAGAGTGAATTGGTGAAAATCTTAGGTCGAGGTACAATTACCTCTAAGCTTAATATTGTTGCCCATGCTTTTTCTGTTAGTGCAGCGGAGGCAATAGAAAAAATCGGTGGTTCTGTAAGCAAAGTTTAAAAATGAAAAAATTTTTCGCCACTCTTAAGAATATATGGTCAATAACAGAGCTTAGAGACAAGATCCTTATTACAATTGGGTTTTTGGTTATTTATCGTCTTGGCTCTTTTATAGTTTTACCTGGTATTGATCCAGATAAGTTGCAAAAGTCTGTTGGAGGCATCTTTGGTATTCTGGATACTTTTTTAGGCGGGGCATTCAGTAAAGCCTCTATTTTTGGTCTTGGTATCATGCCATATATTTCTGCATCTATTGTTATTCAATTATTAACAGTAGCAATGCCTTATTTCCAAAAAATGCAAAAAGAGGGTGAATCTGGAAGGAAGAGAATAACTCAGATAACACGTGTATTAACAATTTTTATTTGCCTATCTCAATCAGTTGCTTATATCAAGGGAACAATTGCAAGCGATGCTATAATTATAAATGAAACTATATTCTTTTTCTTAGCCATGATTATCCTGACTTCAGGAACAATATTCTGTATGTGGCTTGGGGAGAAAATAACTGACAAAGGTATTGGGAATGGTATTTCTATGCTTATTATGATTGGAATTATATCGAGACTGCCTGCAGAAATATTTAAAGAGATGGTCTCAAAAGGACTTAGTGGGGCTTTGTTATTTATTCTTGAGCTGGTAGCATTATTTTTTGTTGTTATGGCTGTAATTGCATTAACTCAGGCAGTAAGAAAAATACCTGTTCAATATGCAAAGCAAATAGTTGGAAATAAAGTTTATGGAGGTCAAAGGCAATATATACCATTAAAAGTGAATTCTGCTGGAGTAATGCCTATTATATTTGCTCAAGCTTTGATGTTTCTACCTGGTATGTTAGGAAATTATTTTGCAGATAAAAATGAGTTTTTTGCAAATATTGGATTTGCGTTTGCAAGTTTTACTTCTCCTGCTTATAACATATTATTGGCGACATTAATAATTGTATTTACTTTTTTCTACACTGCTATTACAATTAACCCTACTCAAATTTCAGATGATATGAAAAGAAATGGAGGTTTTGTACCAGGAATTAAGCCAGGGAAACAAACTTCAGAGTATATTGATAGTATATTAACTAAAATCACTTTACCTGGTTCAGTATTTTTGGCTATAGTTGCAATTTTGCCAGCTTTTGCTGTTATCGCAGGAATCACTCAAGGATTTGCAACTTTTTATGGAGGCACATCCTTATTAATAATGGTTGGAGTAATATTGGATACTTTACAGCAAATTGAGAGTTATTTATTGATGCGTCACTACGAAGGAATGATGAAATCAGGAAAAATTAAAGGACGTTCTCAAGTTGCAGTTGCTTAGATTAATAGAAAAATGAATTTTATATAGAATATGGCTAAGCAGACTTCAATTGAACAAGATGGAACTATTGCAGAGGCTTTGTCCAATGCTATGTTTCGTGTAGAGTTGGAAAATGGACATAAGGTGGTTGCCCATATTTCTGGGAAAATGAGAATGCATTATATTAAGATCTTACCAGGAGATA
>CAYREN010000361.1:0-5401 GCA_964423255.1 uncultured Roseivirgaceae bacterium
TAAGTTTATTTGTTTTTATTGCATCATAGACCAAAAATTCTTCTGCTTTGGTGTCAATTGAAAATAGCATAAACATTGCTATAAATATTCCGGCAATTCTGTACATTCTTTCCATCTCTCTATTTTGTTAATAAGTACTACTTTATTTGTGTTGTAAATTTGTTTAAAAAATCTTAAGTATATAGGTAGGCTGTCACTAATAATAAATGCAATATTACAATATGTTTTATTAATAATTTAAGTTCTAAATAATAATTAAACGGAATTGTCAATCAATTATTATTGTGAATGCTTAATCAAAATGCGCCATTGATCTATATGACGTTATATTGTATGAATATTCAATCTTATTTTTAGTTAATTATTCTACCTCCGATATTTTTTCATTTTAGTTTGTAATTAATTCTTATTTAGTATTAAAATCAAATGGTAATTTTTGAATTAGCAATAATTAAACCCATACAAATTTTATTACTGTGACTAAAATGTGAAATTATGGAGGATACATTTTACACGCAAACCATTATTGAATGGATATTTATTTTTTATTACATAAGCACTTTGTTATTGATTTTAATGCTAATAAATAATAAAAATGATAATTAGTCTTTTAATTTGAAGTCAATGCAAATATTTTTTGGGAAAATATACAACTTATGAAATGAGCTTTTAATATTAAATGCATATCCTAATCTTAGTTACTAAGGAAATTATTACATATTATTAAGCTCTATTTCTCTTGCGTAATCACTTATTTTCGCTCACAATTAGCTCTATGCAGGGTAATAGATTTTTGCGATGAATTGAAGATAGATGTTTTGTATTATTAAATTGAGGCTTAATTAAGATTCAATTTAATATGCCATTTTACACTTAGGCACAAAGTAAATATTATACATTAATATTATTAAGAAGGTATAAAACTGTCAATTGTGGAAACTTTTGTAAAAAAAATGCCTCTTATACTAAGAGGCATTTTTTTATTATAATATTTTGATGAAAAATTACATCATTCCACCCATTCCTCCACCACCCATTGGAGGCATTGCAGGAGCAGCACTTTCATCTGCTGGCTCATCTGCTATTACAGCTTCAGTAGTAAGAAGCAGAGAAGCAATTGATGCTGCATTTTCAAGTGCTAATCTTGTCACCTTTGTAGGATCGATGATACCGGCAGCAATCATGTTTTCAAATTTATCTTCTCTGGCATTGAAACCAAAATCATCTTTTCCTTCTTTAACCTTTTGAACAACCACAGATGCCTCACCTCCAGCATTGGTAACGATCGTTCTTAAAGGTGATTCGAGAGCAAGTCTAACTATATTTATACCAGTTTCCTGATCAGAGTTTTCAACTTTTACTTTTTTCAGTGCGTCAATCGCTCTAATAAATGCAATTCCACCTCCAGCTACAATCCCTTCCTGAACAGCAGCTCTTGTGGCATGCAATGCATCATCTACTCTGTCTTTCTTTTCTTTCATTTCAATTTCTGTTGCAGCACCTATATAAAGTATAGCAACACCCCCAGAAAGTTTAGCTAATCTCTCCTGAAGCTTTTCTTTGTCATAATCAGAGGTAGTAGTTTCAATTTGTGCTTTAATTTGATTTACTCTTGCATTAATATCTTCTTTTTTACCATTACCATTCACGATAATAGTGTTGTCTTTATCGATATTGATTTTTTCGGCAGATCCAAGATCTTCAAGAGTTGCATTTTCTAATTTAAAACCTCTTTCTTCAGAAATTACAGTTCCACCAGTAAGGATCGCAATATCTTCAAGCATTGCTTTTCTTCTGTCGCCAAATCCAGGAGCTTTTACAGCAGCTACTTTTAATGAGCCTCTTATTTTATTTACTACTAAAGTAGCAAGTGCCTCTCCGTCAACATCCTCAGATATAATTACTAATGGTTTGCCAGTTTGAGCTGTACTTTCCAATACAGGTAGCAATTCTTTCATAGCAGAAATCTTTTTGTCATATATCAATATATATGGACTTTCAAGCTCTACTTCCATCTTCTCAGTATTGGTAACGAAATAAGGAGATAAATAGCCTCTGTCAAATTCCATCCCTTCAACAGTTTTAACTTCTGTTCCAGTACCTTTTGCTTCTTCTACAGTGATAACTCCATCTTTTCCGACTTTTCCCATAGCGTCAGCAATCATATTGCCAATTTCAAAGTCGTTATTTGCTGAGATTGTAGCTACCTGAGCAATTTCATTTTCATCGTTTATAGGGTTTGATTGTTTCTGTAGATTAGCAACAACTATTCCTACAGCCTTGTCAATGCCTCTTTTAAGGTCCATTGGGTTTGCTCCAGCAGCTACATTTTTTATTCCATGTGCAAAAATGGATTGGGTGAGTACGGTAGCAGTTGTTGTTCCATCACCTGCATCATCTGCAGTTTTTGATGCGACTTCTTTTACTAATTGAGCTCCCATGTTTTCAGTTGGGTCTTTCAATTCTATTTCTTTTGCAACAGTTACACCGTCCTTAGTAACCGTTGGAGCACCAAATTTCTTATCTAAAATTACGTTTCTTCCTTTCGGTCCAAGAGTTACGCTCACTGCATCTGCAATGGTTTCAACTCCTTTTTTTAGCTTTTCTCTAGCTACAGTATTAAAGAATATTTCCTTCGCCATTATTGTTTATATTTAGTTTTGTTAATATTTAGTTATTAGATAATTGCTAAAATGTCTGATTCTCTCATCATTAGATAATCTTTTCCATCAACTGTGATTTCTGAACCTGAATATTTACCATATAATACTGCATCACCAACTTTGACAGTTAATGGCTCATCTGGTTTGCCATTTCCTACAGCTACTACATCTCCTTTTTGAGGTTTTTCTTTTGCAGTATCAGGAATAATGATTCCAGAGGCAGTTTTTTCTTCAGCTTGAGCAGGTTCTACAAGAACTCTGTCTGCAAGAGGTTTGATATTTACTTTTGACATTTTGTTATAAAAATTTAAGTTTTGTTTTGAATTACCATGTTCTCTTAACATTTCCTGTGCCAATCTCAAAATGGCATAAAAAGGACATCAATAACTGCCAATATTACATGATTGATCTTATTATACTGTCAATCTTTTCATTGACATTCTGATTTAATTATTTTGAATAGTCATAATGATTTTGAACCATAAGCAAGATGTTAAAAATCCAAACATAATTTCTCAATAAAATGAGCTGAAGAATTAGCAAATTTTGTTTAATATGATAAAACCAGATCTATCATATGTGAAAAATGACAAGTATTTTAACTTGTTAGCTCACTGAAATTGTTGATTTGATTTTATGGTCTACCAGCAAAGTTTGAATTACTAAATCCTATACTAAGAATTATAATTTCTTAGTATAGAGAATGTCAATTTTATTGAATAGGTGAACTATTTTTAACTAACGGCGGACAGGAATAGATTATTAATATGGTTTAGGTATTTAACTCACGATTATATCTTGAGTTTGCTGAATGAAAAAGTATAACCAAACATAATTTTCCTATGTGAATAAATCAGATTTTTCTGAATTTATTCTACTAATCCCTCAAGGCCTAAATTGCTGGAATCTGAAGTTGTACCTTCAATTGGAAGAGTGCTGCTTGCAGGAGGCATGATTGTTTGTTCTCCAGCTCGCTCGAGAGTTGGGCTACTCATGCCTGGGTTTTTGGCAAAATCTTCTAAAAATATATGTGTAGATAAACTCAATACAAGAAGTGTTATTGCTAATCCCCATGTCATTCTTTCCAGCAAATCACCAGTTCTTTTCACACCCATGACCTGACTTGTACCTCCACTGCCTCCAAACTGACTGGATAGCCCTCCACCTTTTGAATTTTGCGCTAATACGACTAATATTAAAAGCAGTGCTGCAATAATTATAAGGGTAATAATAAATGTAAACATTCTTTCTATTTTTTTATTTCTTCAATTCGAGCCGCAAAGTAAGCCTTTTTTTGTGGTGATTTCCAAATTAATTTTTTATAAATATCGATCGCACGCTCTTTCTTACCTTGTTTTAGTAATATAATAGCCAGATTTTCCGAAACAAGGTCATCACCAAAATTAGTGCTCCTTTCTGAAAGATCTCTATTAACTTCATCTGAAGATTTTAATGCTTCTTTATTAATGTTACCAATACTTGGCTGTTCTTCAATAAATTTTTCAATTATCTTACTTTGAGTAGCAATAATGCTTGATTTTTTTTCTTCAATTGAATCTTTATTTTTTTCAATTTCAGATAAGAAAAAAGTATTAACCTGACTATCTAATATTTCGTCTTTCTCTAATATTTCATTTAGTTTGTCCTGCTTTGATTTAGATTTCTTAATTGATAATTTCTTTTTACTCAGAACTTCTATTTTTGGAATAACTTTTTTAGTTCTTTTTTTCCTTATGTTCTTTTTAGGAGTTTTTTTTTCTGGTTGGTGAAGTTCCAAAAACTGGAATTGTTGCCTTAAGGCCTTTAATTTCTCAAGATTCTTTAAAACCTCATCAAATATTGTAGAGCTATCATTAACAGTTTCTTGGTCATCATCAATAGAATTAGTATTGTTACTTTCAGTATTGCCAAGTTCAAATTCCGAGAGGTCTTGATAGGGGGCGATGACTTCAGACTTTTTTAGAAAGTCTTTTTCTAATATTACTTTTTTTAAAATTGAACGATCGCTTGTATAAATTGCAGCTAAAGTTAATTTTTTGTTTTTCTTCTCAGTTTTTAATAGAAATTGAATTTTTGCATTTAGTATATGCAGAACTTGAGAATAAGGATATTTCAATATCTCATTCTCCAAATTTGCAACATCATCTTCAGATGCTTCTGACGGGTTATTGAAAAGTAAGTTAATTCTGTCTGTATCCACCTATAAATATTTATTCTACCAATTTGCTACTGAGGCATTGAAAATATCGAGAATTATTGCGTCATATATTTCTTCAATCAAAGCTGCTTCTATACTGTTAAAATCTTGTTTTTCAGGATCATAATCTTGATAAAAGGAAAAATTCTGACCCTCGAAATCATAGCTGTCATCCTGGATATTAATATATGTTACTTTAACTGTTATAGTTAGTCTTTGAAGTGCCGCAATGTCAGTGTCTTCAAAATTTTGACTTCCTGAAGCTCGAGGCGCCATGGGTGTTAACCTATAGCCAACTATATTTCCTTCGAGCTGCAAGTCGCCTTCATTTTGAGTGATTGTCAGACTAGTATTTTGCTGATAATAATCTCGAATTTTTTCAGTAAATAGCTGGCTCAAGTTTGGAGGCCCTGTTCCAACCTCATCATAAAAGGTCTGGATTGATATTGTTTTTATTTCAGGAGATATATTTGCCCCTGTAAATGAATATACACCACAGCCTGTCAATATTACAGAAATTAGAAATATTATATTTAACCTG
>CAYREN010000362.1:0-5394 GCA_964423255.1 uncultured Roseivirgaceae bacterium
GATAAATTGTTTGGTAAAAAAATGCATCTCTCCCCCCCCCTGGGTTTTATTGAACTTTAGATATTTAGTTGACCATCTTTCTGATTTCCTGGTCCATTTATGTTCTAACTCCAAGTCTGACAATCCATCACGAATTAATAACAAACCTCCTTTTTTTATTCCATTATGGCAATTATCCAGTACCTGCAATTGCTGTTCAACCGTAATATAGTGCAAGGTATCAGCAATAATAATCACATCAGCTTCATGGGGTTTTACAACACATATATCTGAAAAATGAAAATCGATGCCTTCTTTTTTAAGATATGAATTTTGAGCTACAGCAATTTTATCTTCATCATAATCATACCCTAAAATATCATACTCATCGTTTCTCAATTTTAAGTAATAACTCAAAAAACCATATCCACATCCCAAATCATAGATACGCTTTGCGCCATTGCCGATAATTTCGTAATATTTTTCATAATTCCTCTTTTCAAATTTCCACTTTATCCGGAAATACCATTCAAGTATTGGACCTTTATACTTATAGGAATGCAATAGTGGGTAATATTGATATTCCAAGGCACCACAAATATCATCAACCTCCTTGTATGATTTTTTGAAGTATTTACTAATGGATTTTGTCCGCTCTTTGTAGCCATTTCCAAAAGCTGGATCATCATGTTTAATACGGGGAAGTACAAAAGTACTCATATACCCATTTTTTAAATTATAATCATGCTTTGGCATGGTATATCCATATCCATGGAGCACGATAGGTGTGATATCCAATTGAAGCTTTTCGGAGAGGTAAAATGCCCCTTTGTGAAATCTTTTCATTTTGTCATCAAACGACCTTGAGCCTTCAGGAAAAATGACTATAGAATATCCTTTTTTAACCAGCTTCCTCGCTTTCACAACATTCTCTTCCAATGATTCAAATGATGGAATATAATCGGCGTAACGTATGGCGTATCCAAATAATACTGAATTATAAACCCAACTATTTACCAACATGATCACATTTGGGTGAAGACGTACAAGGGCCAATATATCAAAGAATGAAGTGTGGTTTGCAATGAGAATACTTGGTTTAGAGAAATCAAGACGATCCATATTATAATATCGCTTTGTTGTCGTAAAGAGGATATCGAGCATTAGTCCGGTAATCCACTTTAGCATCTTATGAAGGGCGTCCTTTTTCCAACTTGTCTTTTTGAAGGGAATTAATCGAATTACAAATCCTAAAAACACACCAAGCAAACTCCCGGTAATAAAAATAGTATAACCTACAATGCTCAATAAAATACCCCAAATTGTCACTGGAGGCTTGCCTATATTTGTTCTTCGTGTCGTAAAAAAATGAAATATTATGGGCTGTACAAAAAATGAAATAAATACAATGGTTAGTATTCCTGTCACGCTTATGGCCGCAATAGATTTAATAGCGGGATGCTTGGCAAATATCAATACTCCTGTGCCAATGATGGTAGAAATTGAAGAGAGTATAATTCCCGTTTTGTAATGGCTCAAAACTTTTCTTCCATACTTGTATTTTGTTTGAAGACCATCTGTGATGAAAATGGAAAAATCGTCTCCCAGTCCAAATATGAATGTGATAATGATGATGTTTACAAAATTGAATTTAAAACCTAACATGGCTGAAATACCAACAATCCAAATCCAACTTATGGCAATAGGAATAAATGAAATGAGTGTCAATTCTAAACTTCCATATATTAAGAGCATTGCTACAAAAACTAATATTGTGGCGAAAATCAACAAATAATTAAAGTCATCCTTCACGGCTTCGGTCAGTAAAGCCATCACGCTTGTGCCATCGACAAGAATTACATTTTTGTCATTTTCAAAATGAGCCTTGAAATCTCCATATTGTTGTTTGGATAATACTACACTTGTTATCAGGGCACTATTAGAATCTGTATTGCTCGATTCAGAAAGAAGTAGTTGGCGCATTGATTTGCTTTTATGAACAAACTCCAACAGATTTTCCTTTTTTTGGATGGTATTCAACCAATTATTAAAAGGTGAAAAAGCATTTGACTTAAAACCCAATGAATCAGCATTTTTGGAAACCTCATTCCAAACCACCTCCTTTTTATCTTTCCAAAAGGTTGTCCATAAATCTATTTTATACTGTTGTTCATCATCCGAAAGAATAAATAAACCCAAGGAGTTTATTTCTTTGATATTGAAATTGTCTCTCAATAAAGTTAGCCTGTCGTACAGTTTTCTATTTTCGGTGGCGGCTAAATTTTTATCGCCTTCTACTAAAAAGTGAACTCTTTTTTCGTTGTCAGGATCAATATTCTGGTGAGCATATTCAGTTTTTTTTAATTGTTCGGGATAGTAATTTAATTTATTAATATCACTTTCGAATTTGATATCAGAGGCAAAGTAGAAAAAAATGAATGTAAGCAATACTATTATAGGGATAAACCAGGGAGCTCCAGGTGCAGCATCAATGTTTACTTTATCTAACCAACTGTCTAACTTATTGGTCTGGGAAAATTGCAATTTTTGTTCAAGAGGTTGAAGCAATATTGGGAGCAATGCCAAGACAAATACCAGCGTCCCGATTAAACTAAATGCTGTAAATAATCCAAAGTCATGGAGTGCATCAGAATTTGCAAAAGTGAGTGAAAGAAATGCTGCGATGGTTGTTGTTCCACTTACGACCAAAGGTAATATTATTTGCTTTCGTGTGTCTTTTGCATTTTTATTTTGCTTGAATTGAGAAAAAAAATGAAATGAATAATCAACTACTATTCCCAGCACAACGGCCCCCGCCCCAAATGCAATTCCCGAAATGTGCCCTTGCCATAAATAAATTCCAACAATGGCAAAAAAGACTCCAAATACTCCAGGTAAAAGGAAAAGAACAATTATGAGAAAACTTCTAAAATAATAAATCAATAAAGCCAAAATACACACAATTGCTATGCTCATGGTAATTTTTATATCTCTGGCAATTTGGGTGGCATTGGCATCTGCGATTAGGAAAGTGCCAAAGAAATCAAATTTATTATGAGGAAATTCTCTATTCCAGTTTGATTTTACCTGAGTCAATTTTTCAGATAATATGCGATTGCTTCTGCTTGCGGAAGGGTTGTATTTAAGACTTCCGTAAATAAATAATTTCTTTTGGTCGGAGGAAATGAAAAGACCTTCATTTGCAATAATATCATCAGCAATGACATCTCGTTTTAGTTTGTCATATGCAAATCGCGATAGATGCAAAGGATCTTTAGTTGTCCAATGTTTCAAGGCTAGACCTTCAGGGGAATACAAGGATGTTTTATTGATTTGCATTGCGCTGGCAATACGTGGAGGCTTTAAATCTTCTTCGATTTTTTGATAGTCGGTGCTATCAAGAAAAAGATAAAGGTGATTAAAAAGAAACGTTGAAAATATCTCAGGATCTATATCACTTTTATAATTAAGGTCACCTACATAATTCCCAACAGAGTTATTGACAAGTGCTATTAAGCTGTCCGCTTTTTTTTCTATTTTGTAGTGAGTATCTTCATTTCCGTTAAGTGACATTGATAGTATCAAAGCCTTTTTCCCTTTGTCAAGAAGAGGTTTTATTTTGCTAAATGTCTTTGCATTTGGTATAGCTGTATCAATATCTTCGGAAATTTTTAGATTGCCAAAGCTCAACCAACCTCCCACAAACATTGAAATAAGCAATAAATAAACAAATAGCTTTTGCATTTAGGCCGATCAATTATAAATTAACGCTAATTACTATGAGAAAAAAGGTAATAGTTTTTTGGTGCAATTATAATAATTGATACCATAACAAAAGTAATTTAAATACATAAATTGAGGGGAATTTGATTTATTTCTATATTAATTGCAACCTTATAATTTATATAAGTAAAAAGAAGAGTCATTGAAAAATATTACGCTAGATAAATTAGAAAATTTATTGTTTTATGGAGAGACTTATAACTTATCTGAAAAGCAACAAAAAAGGATAGTAGAGTCCTTTGAATTTTTAACAACTTTTTCTCAAGAAAAAGTTATTTATGGTATAAATACAGGATTTGGGCCAATGGCTCAATATGTGATATCAGATGAAGAGCTTAACCAACTTCAATACAATCTTATCCGCAGCCACGCCAACGGAATTGGTGAATATCTTCCACCAAAATATGTAAAGGCTGTAATGATTGCGCGGTTGAACACATTGGCACTTGGATTTTCTGGTGTCAGTACCGATCTGACAAATACTTTAGAATTATTTATAAATAAAAATATCTATCCTGTAATACCAATACATGGTGGAGTTGGTGCCAGTGGTGATTTGGTTCAATTAGCGCATTTGGCACTGGCTTTAATAGGAGAGGGTAGTGTGATTTATGAAGACGAAGTTCATGATACAAAGCAGTTGCTCAAATTGCTTAAAATAAAGCCGGTAAATCTAAAGCTTCGAGATGGTCTTGCCATAATAAATGGTACTTCATGTATGAGTGGAATAGCCGCCATCAATTTAATTTATTCAGAGAGGTTAATAGATTGGGCAATTCTTGCCTCTTCAGTGATGAACGAACTTACTGCATCATATGACGATTCTTTTTCGTCAGAATTAAATAACTCAAAAATGCATGAGGGTCAGCGAACTGTGGCCAGCCGGATGAGATCACATCTTGTCGATGGAAATGTGCTAAAAAAACGCAATGAACATTTATTTAATGGAGACCACATTAAGGGAAAAGAGTATTTTTCTGAGAAAGTTCAAGAATACTATTCACTTAGATGTGTCCCGCAAGTTGTAGGTCCTGTTTTAGATGCCTGGGAAAATGCAAAGAATGTATTGGAAAATGAGTTTAATTCTGCAAATGACAATCCGATAATTTGTACAGCAACTAAAAACGTTTATCACGGTGGCAATTTCCATGGTGACTACATTGCTTATGAAATGGATAAGCTGAAAATTGGCATTACCAAGCTAAGTATTTTAATGGAACGTCAACTCAACTATTTATTGAATTCCAAACTCAATGATAATTTCCCCCCATTTCTTAACAGAGGTAAACTTGGATTAAATTTTGGTCTTCAAGGGATGCAATTTACCGCTGTTTCAACAACTGCCGAGAATCAAACATTAAGCAATCCCATGTCGGTTCATAGTATTTCGAACAATGGAGATAATCAAGATATCGTAAGCATGGGAACAAATGCAGCCCTTCTAACTAAAAAGGTTATTGATAATGCATTTAGTGTTCTTGCTATTCATTTTGTGGCAATTGCTCAAGCCATGGATATTAGTGATAATTTTGATAGCTTTTCCAGCGCTGCCAAAAACCTTTATAAATTTGTCAGAAAGGATATACCAGAACTGAAAGAAGACGTATCTTTAAATAGTAACCTAGAGCAATT
>CAYREN010000363.1:0-5381 GCA_964423255.1 uncultured Roseivirgaceae bacterium
GCATTGGACATTTTTTTGGTGCGATGAGAATAGATGCATTTCAACCTAAAGAACGTTTTAAAAATCACATGGATAATTGGATAAAACGATTTAGAGAGTCTACACCTGTTAATGGCGAAAAGTCAGTATTGGTGCCTGGTGACCCCGAAAGAATTATTGAACAAAAACGACTGAAAACTGGATTTAATTTATTAAAACCTGTTGAAGATGATTTAATAGCCTTAGCAAATAAGTTTGATATTATGCTCTAAAACCCAGCTGCTACTCCTACACGAATTACCCATGGACTGTTATATGGAAAACGATAAACACCGTTTTGATTAAAACCATCGTAAGAAAAATTATACATTGCAGTTATAAAGAATGAAGCCTTTCCTCCAAGAGATTGGGCAAATCCGGCACCTGCCATATATGAATCAAAACCTGATCTGGTGCTTGTTCCATCATAAGACAAACCATCATAGCTCAAATGTTCATATTCCCCTTGCAAATAAACAGGACCAAAAAGAGCATATCTTGCAAAACCTCCAATCCCAAAGTCGTTTCCCTTATACTTCTTTGATGTTTGATTCTGAATATCATTATAATCAAAAGTAGTATACTGATACATTAACCGAAGCCCAACAGATAATTTAGGGGTAGCACGATAACCAATTATGGGAGAAACACTTATATATGTATAATCTCCAAATCCAGCACCTAATCCACCTCCAAAAAATACTTTATCCAAAAATGCAGGTTTTTGTCCTTCTTGAGCAATTGAGTTATTAATAGCTACAAATAATGCTAACAATAAAAAAAAATAAAGTGACTTTTTCATATTTTAAATTAAAACGAATATTTACTGCAAATAGTTGCTAATCATTCTTTAACTATTATAAATAAATCCTCAGATTCCCTTTTCATAAGGTAATTTTCTCTTGCAAATTTTTCCAATTCATCTTTGTCTGTTAAAAGCTGCTCTCTTTCTTGTTTTACTTCCTCAATTTTATTGTGATAAAACTCTTTTTCAGCTTCAAGTGTATTAAGCTGATTATTTAACTTAAATTGAGTATAAAAGTCATTCGAGTCAATAAAAATCATCCAGAACAAGAATAAAATCCCAAATACTATATAAAATTTTCTGGCAATACGTGGTAGTTTAAGAATCATCTTTATCAATTTCTTTGATGAAGGTAAGCATTTACATAAAAAGAAAACAATCATTTGATTTAAATGTTCAACAAATAAAGCCATACTCATAATGAGTATGGCTTTGCAAATAATTAATTATATTTTCGAGAAGATCTATTTATTAGATGCGTAAACAGCAGTTTCTCCTAGTTCCTCTTCAATCCTCAGTAATTGATTATATTTAGCCATTCTGTCAGAACGTGATAATGAACCTGTTTTAATTTGTCCTGCATTTGTTGCAACAGCAATATCAGCTATTGTGGAGTCTTCTGTCTCACCTGACCTGTGTGAAACAACAGCCGTCCATCCGGCTTTATGTGCCATTTCTATCGCATCCAAGGTTTCAGATAGGGTTCCTATTTGATTGACTTTAATTAGGATTGAGTTAGCACTTTTTTCTTTAATACCCCTTTGAAGAAACTTTACGTTTGTTACTAATAGATCATCTCCAACCAATTGACATTTATCTCCAATTTTTTTTGTCAATAAAGCCCAACCTTCCCAGTCGTTTTCATCACATCCATCTTCAATAGAATCTATTGGATATTTCGAAATTAATTCTGTTAAATAATCAACTTGTTCTTCTCTGGTTCTGATAGCACCACCATCACCTTCAAATTTAGCATAATTATATTTCCCATCATCATAAAACTCAGATGACGCGCAATCCAATGCAATAGTAATATCACTTCCTGATTTGTAACCTGCAGCATCTATAGCTATTAGAATAGTTTCTAAAGCTTCTTCAGTACCCCCAGAAAAATTTGGAGCAAATCCTCCTTCGTCTCCAACAGCAGTACTCAATCCTTTTTTGTGAATAATACTTTTCAAATTGTGAAATACTTCAGCTCCCATTCTTAAGGCGTCGCTAAATGTAGCTGCTCCTACGGGACGAATCATGAATTCCTGAAAAGCAATTGGAGCATCAGAATGCGACCCTCCGTTGATGATATTCATCATTGGCAAAGGAAGAGTATGAGCATTTGTACCACCCAAATAACGGAAAAGAGATTGACCAGATTCTTGCGCCGCAGCTTTGGCTACAGCTAGAGAAACACCCAA
Source organism: uncultured Roseivirgaceae bacterium (assembly GCA_964423255.1). Classification (GTDB taxonomy): domain Bacteria; phylum Bacteroidota; class Bacteroidia; order Cytophagales; family Cyclobacteriaceae; genus JAAUQL01. The sequence goes on from CAYREN010000363.1 coordinate 2,236, forward strand.
AATAGCATTTGCTCCTAGGTTTGATTTTGTATCTGTACCATCCAGCTCAATCATTATTTTATCAATCAATTTTTGCTCAAAAACAGAAATTCCCACTAGTTCTTCAGCAATTTTATCATTAACATTTTCAACTGCATTCAATACTCCTTTTCCTAAATATTTAGATTTGTCGCCATCTCTAAGCTCAACAGCTTCGTTCTCACCTGTTGATGCTCCTGAAGGTACTGCAGCTCTGCCAAGTATACCATTTTCAGTTATTACGTCTACTTCAACTGTAGGATTTCCTCTTGAATCAAGGATTTGTCTGGCTTGAATTATTTCAATAAGACTCATTATTAATTTGTTTATTTATTAGACATTAATTTTATGAAGGAATCAAATAAGTATTTAGAATCATGCGGCCCTGGTGATGATTCAGGATGATATTGAACTGAGAAAGCTGGTTTATTTTTTAGCCTAATCCCTGCAATAGTATCATCGTTTAAGTTAATATGAGTTACCTCCAATTCATTATTTAATTTTACTTCTTTCTTGGAAACACAAAATCCATGATTTTGAGATGTTACTTCACATAGACCGGTATGAATATTTTTAATTGGATGGTTTAAACCTCTATGCCCATGGTGCATCTTAAAAGTAGACAACCCACATGCAAGAGAAAGTAGTTGATGTCCGAGACAAATACCAAAGACTGGTTTATTTGATGATAATATTCCTTCAATGCTTTTTATTGCATAATCCATAGAGGACGGGTCTCCGGGACCATTTGAAAGAAAATAACCATCTGGATTCCAATTACTCATGTCACTAAAACTAGTCCTTGCAGGAAAAACTTGAATAAAACATCCGCGATTTGATAAATTTTTAAGAATACTATTTTTCATCCCAAAATCAAGTGCCGCAACCTTGTAACGTGATTTCTGGTCTCCATAAAAATAAGGACTTTTTGTAGAAACAACTGAAGACAATTCAAGACCGTCCATAGATGGTAATTCTGCAAATTTTCTTTTTGCTTCTTCTTTTTCTAATTCTACGGAAGAAATGAGACAATTCATTGCCCCTTTAGATCGGATATGTCTTACTAATCTTCTAGTATCAATATTAGATATGCCAACAATATCATTAAATTCTAAAAAATCTTGCAAGGAACTACTTGATTTAAATCGACTGTGAACAATTGAAAAATCAGAAACAACCAATCCAGAAATCTTAGGCTTCGAAGATTCTTGCTCAAGGTCATTAATTCCATAATTTCCAATGTGTGATGTTGTATTAACAATAATCTGCCCATAATAAGACGGATCAGAATAAATCTCCTGGTATCCGGTCATACCAGTATTAAAACAAACCTCACCTCCAGTACTACCCTTTTTTCCTATTGAATAACCATTAAATTGCGTCCCGTCTTCAAGAATTAAAATGGCACTATCCTTTGAATTATATCTCATACTAATGTTTCTCAATAAATATGTAAAAGTAATATTTTATCTACTACTAATGCAAGGTTAGCCTCCTTTATGAATTTCTTTCAATAATAATTGATTCAAAAAAATAGGGATTAAACAATTGTCTAATCCCTATTTTTTTGAATCATTTTATACTATTCTTTTTTTGAATCTTCTTCACTTTCACCTTCTATCTCTGGTTTATCTTCCATATCAGAATTTATTGGCGCAGATGTTTCATCATCAGAGGATTTCTCCAACTTTACATCATCAACAGGATTTTCGTCAACTTCACGAGATTCTTCCTTTACATCAACAATTTCTGATGTAGTTTCTGCCACAGCAGATGCTTCTTTAACAATTTCAGTTTTTTTACCTCTTCTACTTCTTCTTGTCTTAGCTTTAATAGGTTCCTTTTCAGCAAGTAATAACTCATTATAATCAACAAGTTCCATAATGCACATATCTGCATTATCACCTAACCTATTTCCTGTTTTAATAATTCTGGTATATCCCCCAGATCTGTCATTTACTTTTTCAGAAATCTCATCAAAAAGAACTTTTACAGTTTCCTTATCCTGGAGATAAGAAAATACTATTCTTCGACTATGAGTTGAATCAGTCTTTGATTTTGTAATAAGTGGTTCCACATATTGTCTCAATGCTTTGGCCTTTGCAACAGTCGTAGATATTCTTTTATGCAAAATCAATGAAGATGCCATATTAGAAAGCATTGCTTTCCTGTGTGATGCGGTTCTTCCGAGATGATTAAATTTTTTACCGTGTCTCATATTAAATTATTCTTCATCTAATTTATACTTAGACAAATCCATTCCAAAAGTAAGGTTCTTGTCCGCCACTAATTGCTCTAATTCTGCTAATGACTTTTTCCCAAAATTTCTAAATTTCATCATATCAGAAATTTCCAATCGAACTAAATCTCCTAAGGATTTAACGTCAGCTGCCTTTAAGCAATTGTAAGCTCTTACCGAAAGATCCATATCATTTAGTGGAGTTTTAAGCAATTTTCTCATGTGCAGCAATTCTTCATCAACAGCTTCCGGTTCTCCAAGATCAGCAGACTCAAGAATCATAGTCTGATCACTGAATAACATGAAATGTTTAATCAAAATATTAGCAGCCAACTTTAATGCATTTTCTGGGTGAACAGAGCCATCAGTTTCAATATCGAGAACCAATTGCTCATAATCAGTCTTCTGCTCTACTCTTGTATTTTCTAAATTGTATTTAACATTTTTTATTGGAGTAAAGATTGCATCAATAGGAATGTAACCAAAAATTTGCTCAGAAGGTTTATTTTCCTCTGCAGGAACATACCCCCTTCCTTTCTCAATTGTAAGTTCGATTTCAAATTCAACAGATTCGTCTGTATTGCAAATGACTAAATCAGGATTTAAAATTTCAAAAGTTGAAGTTAAATTTGAAATATCACCTGCTTTAAATTGAGTTTGATTTTTAATTGGAATAATAATTTTACTATCCACACTTTCAGATATTTTTTTAAACCTAACCATTTTTAGGTTCATTATAATTTCCGAAACGTCGTCTACAACCCCTTCAATAGTTGAAAATTCATGCAAAATTCCAGGAACCCTTATCCCTGTAATAGCATAACCTTCTAGTGAAGAAAGTAATATTCTCCTAAGGGCATTACCTATTGTAACTCCAAAACCAGGCTCC